>JANZZV010000005.1 GCA_026419195.1 Fervidobacterium sp. | reverse complement strand
GTTTGTAGCGTAACTATGAGGGATTGAAACCCTGGTGTAACAGAGGTCTTGATTGGTTGTATAAAGCTTGTAACGTATATATGAAGAACCACTTATAAACTGCAAAATTTTACTAAAGTGCTTAGTACGTCCCAGATTGCTTGACTTCTTCCACTGGCGTTAAGAAGATATTCTGAGTAGTCATTTGATTATGCCCAATTTTTTATGTTTTTTGTGTGTTGTTTAGATATCAATAATTGGGCTTCATATTATCTAAATGTGAAAGTGTGTTCTTTGTGTTTAGGTTGGTTTTTGGTTAGTGGCAAAAATATTTATTTTCATTTATTGATTTATGCCGTATAATACAAGAGGATAATATTTATAAAATTTTTTATAATCTGCGGAAGGACTTGGATTGTGAGGTTTTTTCTCCCTTCCTTTGCGGAAAGATGCAACAGTAAGTAAAATTATCCACTTTTTGTATAATGGCAGGTTTTTTTCTCTTAATCCACAACATTTCTCCACTTCTTTTATATTTAGAAAAATACGAATTTACTATCTTCCCTAGACATTTTATCATCAATTTGATTATCAAAGTTGAATAATTCTTCAAAAAAATTCATAATACTTCTCCCTAATGTTTAAGGTTCAGAATTTGAATGGTGTAAATTATACAAAGATAAACTATGCTTAACTTTTTGACATTTATTTTCTACGTGGTGTGGTAACACACGTGATACGTTGATTCTTCCTTTGCTTTTTTAGCATATGAGTTGTGATTTGTTCCAATGTAAAGCTTTCTTAATTTCATAAAGAAAAGAAATTAAAATGTATAGTTCAGGCTTCAAACGATGTTCTCAATTTTGTACGGATTTGTTTTTATTTTTCCTTTTATTTCACTCACAGTAAGTGAAAACCGAACTTTTTTGTGAGACGTAAAATATAGTTCTTGTAATCAGTTTCGTATTGATTAGGTTCGTTTCTTCTTCCTCTTTTTTTCATCTTTAGACTCGGCCAAGTAGTACCTTCCAGAGGACTTTTTCAGCTTACCCAAAGAGACCATGTGTTCAAGAAGTTTATTTAAACTTTTACTTTCAAATTTTTTCGGTATCCATTCATACTTTTTTTCTTTCGAGTACTGTGCTATTTCTCTTCCAAAAACAGGGATTTTGATTTTTTTGACGTAGTTAACTATAAAATTCATGTAGTCATTTACTTACTGCGCTATTTCATTTTTCCACATTTGCAAGGTCACAGTAAATAAACCTAACGGGTTTGTATTCATGTATTTCATCGCCTGTCTCCGAAATGTAACCATACAATACCATATTATTTAATTATTTAAGAGGGTAAGCAAATTTCGTTTGAACCAGGACTTAAATTTTATTAATTGTTCGTTTTCTTTTGTCAAAATTTTTTCGATTTTGCTGTAATGAATTGGTTAATATATTCATTCTTGGCCCTATACAAGAGCGATGTAAAAAGAAGAGTCAGAACTGCTTAGGAATTTAACTCATATTTTATGATCGATTTTTTGTGGTAAGTTCCTTTTTTTAATCTTTGGTTATTCTATATATTAAATATCATTCTAAAATAACCACCGACAAAATTATTGTATAACATATATTTTTTTAACTACTTAGTAATCTTAAAGAAACTAAAATATGGTACAATAATTATAGATCAATTTTTAGGCGATATATTTCATTAAGCCTAAAGCTGTGTTCAGAGTTTGGTGTAGTAGATTCAGTTTCATTTTGTAAAGTGTTTAATAAATATGGGAGTGCATATAAGAGACAGTTATAAAAAATTCTTCAGAAAATGGATTAAAGACTTCAAGCAACTTGCCAAAATGTAGAAAAAAAGCGCTCTTTAACAATCTGAGTTGAAAAAGCGAGTAGACCGAGATTATTTGGGCGAATATTTAAGAACAGTTGAAAGGGAGGGATGTAACTGTGGGGAACAAGTTAATTGCCTTTCTTGGTGATGGTAGGAACTATCAAGAATCCTATTTTGCAGTTAGACCTAAAGGAAAGATTGAAGATATAAAATTTAAGATTTTTACTTCTTCAATTATCGCTTGGTTGAGGAAGCAGAACGTACAAATTGACAATATAATTTTCATTGGTACCGATGTTTCCTTTAAAACTTGTAAAGAACACATTGATAAAGAAGTAATAAACACACTTGGTATTAGTGATAGTTCGATTTTCTATGTTACTATTGACGAAAATCAAATGAAGACCGAACAGCTTAGGGTGTTTATAAGCGAGATTTTGAAGCAGTTTTCAAAATATTTATCTGATGGGGATGTAGTTTATATGGACACCACACATTCTTTTAGGTTCATGCCTTTTATCGCATCTGTTTTGTCCTTATATTTGAAAACAGTTTTCAAGAATTTGAATCTTAGACTTTATTATGGGCTTTTTGAAAATGATTCTTTAACAACAAATTTGATAGATTTGTCTTATCTGAACGAAATTATTGAATGGATTTACGCGGCAAAATTATTTATGAACTTTGGTTATACCAGTCCGTTTTCATACCTGTTGACAAATAAATCAGCAGAAATCTATAAAAATTCTAATACCAAAGAAAAGCCTAAAAAAATCAAAGGTCTTTCCACAACTTTCGATAAATTTTCAACAGCTATAAGAGCAGGAATATGGTCAAGCATAGATGAGAGTATAGACAACTTGATACAAAAATTTAATGATCGTGAACTAGTAAAGGAGGTTGAAAAATTTATCCCAGAAATGAGTCCAATTTTTTTTAAAATTGTAGAAAAAGTTAAGAATTTGGATACTGACAAGCTCGAAAGACAAAGGAGGTTGATAATCTTTTACATTGATTCTGGTGATTTAGGAATGGCTTACAGGTTGGCTCGAGAGTATATAATAAGCTGTGGAATTTATGCTTTAGGCAAACCTGAGAGTTTGTACGATAGAGACGAAAGAGAGAAAATATCAAAACTCTTGAGTGAAAGTATTAAACAAGAAAAACTTGAGCAGATTTCTAGTATTTTTCAAATTCGAAATGTATTTGCACATTTTGGATTTAACGAAGATTCCAAAAACGTAAGACTAGATGAAGCTAGAGAGAAATTGAAAAAATTTGTTAAGGAATATGATTCAGCGGAAAAGCTTATAGAATTTTTAAAGAAAATATTAGGACAAGAATAGGATTTTGGGGTGGGGGATAATTTTATGTTTAGATTGACAGATGTATATATAGCTGCTTTGTTACACGATATCGGTAAATTTTACCAAAGAGCTTATCCTGAAAAGAAGAATGAAATTATGCATAGGCAACGAGGTATAATTCAATATCTCAATTTAAAAGGTGTTCCACATCAAATTTGGAGCTCAGATTTTGTTGAATCAATTAGTTTTTTGAGACAAAGGAAGCATGTGCTAAACGGTATCATATACCATCACAAACCCTACGAGGACTCAAAAATAGGTTTATTGGTTAGCTTAGCTGACAGAGTTTCGGCATCTGAAAGGGAAGATTACAGTCCACAAGAAAATGAACAAAATGTGACTACAAAACGACTTGAAGCTATTATGTCTCATGTAACTTTTGAAAAGAAAAAAAGCGAAAGTTGGTACAAAACTATTCAGAGACAAAGCTTTTTTGATGAAGAGTTTTTTCCAACAAAGGAACAAATAGATAATGCTGAAGAAATCAAGAGATATAAAGTTCTTTGGGATGCTTTCTATGAAAGTTTTTCGAAAGAAACAATAAGAGATGAAAATAACGTTGATGAATACGATAGAATATACTATATTTTAAAGGAATATACTTCTAATATTCCTTCGGCATTCTATTATTCTCATCCAGACATTTCCCTTTTTTCACATCTTTCAAGTACTGCAGCTATTGCTAATGCACTGTATCTCCAGTTTGAGGAAAATATAAAAGCAGAGGATTTTAAATTTTTGGATGAATTGGAAGCAGACTTAGTCAGCAAAAACATCAACGGGAAAGTATTAGGAATAGTAAAAGGTGATTTATCGGGGATTCAGGACTTCATTTATAATGTACCTTATGAACATGCACTAAAAAAGCTTAAGGGACGCTCATTTTATTTAGATTTAATCATTTACCTTATTGGAAAATGGATATTGCGATCTGAAGGACTTCCAATATCGAACTTGATTATGAGCGGCGGAGGTCATTTCTATGTACTACTTCCAGCTAAGAGCATTGACAAAATCAAGGATTATCAGAAAGAATTAGATGAAATAATTTACGAAGCTCATGGTACGGAATTGTCGGTGATACTTACGAGTCTACCAGTTTCTTTGAGCGAGATGACAGAATTTTCAAAAATTTTGCAAACTTTAGGTGAACTTAGCGAAGAAGCAAAGAACAGAAAGTTTGAAAGCTTAATAAAATTACAAGATTTTTACACACCAATTCGTGTAGAAGCTGATAGTTGCCCCTATTGTTACAGAGAAATGAAAGAAGATCAATGTGAATTTTGTGAATCTTTTGCTGAACTTGGAGTTGCACTTTCGAAGAACAAATATTTAATAGTTGAAAATCTTCAAAGAAGAA
Organism: Fervidobacterium sp.; assembly: GCA_026419195.1. Taxonomy (NCBI): domain Bacteria; kingdom Thermotogati; phylum Thermotogota; class Thermotogae; order Thermotogales; family Fervidobacteriaceae; genus Fervidobacterium; species Fervidobacterium sp. Next base: position 195,620 of record JANZZV010000005.1, on the reverse strand, counting down.
TTAATGATCCTATTAAAACGGTATATGATGTTTTTAAGAGGTTTGGCTACCAGTTGAATTTTACAAACATAGCAAACAAGAAGGCATATCTAATCACAAAAAACGAATCTCTCAATTTTGATGAATGTATGTATTATGTAACACCTGCCACATACATGGGTAAATCAGAAGACGGTAAATTATTAGAACTTGATGAAATGGCTCAAGCCTCAGAAGGGTTATGCAGGTGGGGAATATTAAGGGGGGATGTAGATAACTTAGGGAAAATTTTCAGGGAAGGTTTAGGAACAGAAAAGTCCTTAGCAAGAGTTAGCGCTCTTTCAGAAGATTTTAAGCTGTTCTTCGGATATTACCTTGAGAAACTTGTTTCAAGAGAGTTCCAAAATTGCTCGGTAATTTATTCTGGAGGTGATGATTTTCTAATTATCGGTCCTTGGAGTACATTGCCAAACTTAGCAAAAAGGTTGAGAGCGGACTTCGAAAAGTTTGTATGCTATAACAATAACATAACAGTTAGCATGGCTATAGCTATAGCTAAGGATGTAAAGTTTCCAATATACAGAGTCGCAAAAGCAGTTGGAGAAGATTTGGAACAAGCAAAGGAATATATGAGAGAGAGTGAGAAGGGCAAAAAAGTAAAAGATGCGATAAGATTTATGGAAGAAACCATAGGTTGGGAAGATTGGGAAACGTTTGAAGAAATTGCAAGCATATTAAGTTGCATAGTTGAACGTTCAAAAACAAGAATTGTACTAAATTATATGTACGAAGCGTCAAGATTAATGAAAAATGCTCAAAAGGAGGGTGAGCTTGTTAGGTCATGGAGATTAGTTTACAAACTCTCCAGATTCAAAAGTTCGTATAAGCATTTAAGTGGTGTTTCTGAAGGCGTAGATAGACTATTCGATAAAGTTCTTTTAAAAACCGATAATAAAATTTACAACCATATTTTTGGGTGTGCGAGGTGGGTCGACTTTAAGACAAGAAAACCTGACACTGAAGGGAGGTAACGGGGATGCTTGGACAAGCAAATCAAGGAAAAATCAATCAATCAACTTTGGAAGAAGTGGAAGAAGATGTTAAAAATATATTAGATATTAATGGTAGTGATCCAGACGGTAGTAAAATGATAAAGGTCGCTGAGAAATATGCTAAGAAGGTGAAAGATAAATTAACAATGACTCAAATAAGAAAAGTATTTAATGACATATCAAAGCTTAATGGCAAAGAAAATTACAAATACAAACTAAACATGATATTGGTGAATTTTTTGTACAACGCTAAAAGAAGCAATTATCCAAGGGATTTTATAGAATTTTTTATAAAACTGTTAAATGAAACAGTTAACAATGGAGAAGAAAAGCTTGGAAGGTTTAAGGACTTTTTTGAGGCACTTGTGGCGTATACTAAATTCTACGAGAAAGAATCATTACAAAACGAAGAGAAAAACAGGAAATAATATGGGGGGATTGCAATGCCGATCAAGGAAATTAAATTATTAGGTAAATACATTGTAGAAGCAGAAATAGAAGCCAAAACAGGTCTTCACATTGGTTCCTCAAAAGATACCATGAAGATAGGGGATGTTGACAATCCAGTCATAAAAGATGCTAATGGTGTGCCATATATTCCAGGTTCTTCCCTCAAAGGAAAAATGAGGGCTTTGATGGAATTTTATCACGAAAAATTAAAGCCTAATCTAATGATATTAACAAAAAGTGGGGCGACAAGTATTCGAATTCATATGTGCGATGAACCAGATTGCCCCGTGTGTGGACTTTTTGGTAGAAATCATGGAAAGCATAAGACAGTGAACGAAAATAATAAAGAATTTAAAAATATAAGTCCAACACGACTCATTGTCAGAGATGCATTTCTTGTTGAGGAAAGTATAACTGAAGAAATGAAAAAGAATATGGGAGATGATTATACTGAAATAAAGTTTGAAAATAACCTTGACAGGATAACTTGTGAAGCAAATCCAAGACAAACAGAAAGAGTACCAGCCGGTGCCGTTTTCAAAGTTAGTATGGTTGTTAACAGATATGAGATAGCATATGATGATCCCAACGGCTCAAATAGTTGCGATGATCAAATTAAATATCTAAAAGAATTGTTGATAGCTATGCAACTCTTAGAAGACGATTATCTTGGTGGTCAAGGATCGCGTGGTTATGGAAAAATAAAATTTAGGAATATAAGAATTACTTACAAAGATAATAAAGTATATGCAAATGAGTCGGAACCTGTGACTAAGAATTACGAATGTATTCTCAAAGCTTTAGATAAGGTAAATGATGACTTTGGACCAAAAAACGGTTAAGAACAAAATTAATTTTTGAAAAATAAAAAGGGATGATTGAAATGCCTCGTTACAGAGTGAAATTGAACTTTACAAGTCCATTTTACGTTGGTACAAGAAATAAACAATTAACCGCTCCGGACAGAATAATTCATTCTGATACACTGTTCTCTGCGATTGTTAACACATATTCGTTGATTTATGGATTAAGAGAAACTGAGGAATTTGTTAATAGAATAATTCAAGAAGGGGTTTTTCTATGCTCGTCTGCATTTCCTGTGATTGGAGATACTTATTTTGTTCCAAAACCAATAAGTTATAAACTTGGGTTTGATGATCCAAAAAATGAAAAAAAAGTTCAATTTGTGGATATAGAAATGCTTATCAGTAAAAACTCTTTAACCAAAGAGCAAGTAGAAGAAAAGAATCGTATACTAAGTAAAAGTATAAAAATAGTTGAAAAGCCTAGAGTATCAATAGACAGGATAACAAATTCTGCAAATATATATTACTCTGCAGATGTGGAACTGGAAAAAAATGTTGCCTATTGGTTTTTCTTAGAAGTTAACGAAGAATACGAAAAAAAGCTCAAAACAGTTGTTAATGTTTTAGGTGACGAAGGAATAGGTGGAGAAAAAACATATGGTTATGGACAGTTCATGGCAGAATTTTTTGAAGACAACCAAGATTATTTCGGCAATTTCTTTCTGTTATTGTCTGTTTTTAAACCATCAACAGATGAAGTAAAGTGCTTAGAGCCAAACGGTTATAGAATTGCAAGAAGAGGAGGTTATGCTTACAGTCCATACCAAGATTCTTCAACAGAAATAAGATACCAGATGTACAATGTTTTTACTGAAGGAAGTGTTTTTAAAAGTTTAGTTAAAGGTGAAATAGTACAATCCGTGTTTAATAAAGTTCATAAAATGTATAAAAATTATCGGGCTTACTTAATACGTTTTGAAATGTAGCCGAAAGAAGGTGGGGTACATGTATGATAAAAAAAGCAAGTTTATTATGAATAACTACTCTTATAAGGTAGAAGTTTTAACACCTGTTAATATAGGAACCGGGCAGAAAATAATGAACTTCGAACTTGCATCAACCAACCGAGGAGTTTATGTACTGAACATACAGAAAATTGCAGAAGAAAATATCGATATAATTAATAAAATCAACGATTTGCTTCTTAACGATGATAATGCAACATTTGCTATTCAGAGACTTCTAGAAAATAAAAAATTAAGGGTTGCTAAGTACTCAAAATATTCGCTTAAGAATTACAATATCAAGGAATTGCATAGACTCAGAAATATTATAGAGTTTGTCAAAACAGCTGGGTATCCTTTTATACCAGGAAGCTCAATCAAAGGGGTTGTAATGAAAGAGCTCATTTCAACTAACAGCTTGTTTGAACAGGTAAGAGATATAATGCGACAAATTGCAAGTGACAAAGATGAAACCAAATCTAAAAAATTTAAGTTGGAAACAGAGAAGCTTTTTCGAAAAATTCTTGGTGATCCAAAACATAGCTTTGGTAGATTTATAAGGTTTAGTGATACAAACCCTGTAAGCCCAGATAATCTGCATGTAGCAAGTGTAAAGATAATGGCTATAAATGAAGAACAACAGCTAAAATATAAGAAGGAAGACTACAAATATAAGAAGGGAGACTACAAATATAAGAGGGGAGACTACAGTAACTCTCCGGAAGAAGCTCTTGACATTTTTTACGAAGTTCTTCCACCCGGGGTTACGCTAGAGGGAACTTTTAGCTTATTATCTAATGAATATCTAAACCGTTTGTCAAGTTTTTCCCAAGACTACGATGAATTTTCCTGGATTAAATCAAAGAGTGCCTTATTTCAACTATTTAATGGAGATTTATTGATGAACATAATTAAAAAGATAAAAAACAATGTCAAAGAATATATTGAAAAAGAAAAACAGATATTTTCTAAGGTTTCCGGAGGTAGTAAATATTTAAAGTTCCTTTTAGATATTGAAAAGAAAAATAACCAATTAGGCGATGGGGAAATCTTAATTCGATTAGGTTCAAGTACGGGATTTTTAAGCAAGAGTATAATTAAAAATCCAAAGGAAGTTGTAGATTTATTGAGAAATTTCATGAGAGGTAAGGTATACAACTATGAATTTCCAAAGACAAGGAAAGTTATAATCAAAGAAAATGGTGATTTTGAACAGCTAGGTTGGGTTAAGATAAGCTTCTTACAGCAAAGGAGGGAAACAGTATACTAAATTTCCTAAGAGTAGAGATCATATTTGAAAAGGATGACATTTACTATGATTTAGATATTGAGGAAAAAATATTTGCCGATTTGGAAAAAAAAATCCAATTTTTTTCTGCAAGTAATATTTTATCGAAGAATCGAGTGGAACTAAGTGATGGATTTTATGCTCCGAAAGCCAAAATGTATTTAAATATAGCAGGTAGTCAATACTTACCAGAAGTGTTCAGGTCTTTTTTAAAACAAGGGTATGAAATGAGATACGGTATACTGAGAGGAAAGAAGATAAGTATTAAAACAATTCAACCACAAAGGTTTTGTAAGGCAATTCCTTGTATGTCAAATGAACTGAGTACAGATTTTTGGGAAAAGCTACAAGACATTAACCAATGTATCGTTTACAAGTCATACCTTAACAAGCTGTTTAAAGTTTTGTTTGGCATCAAAGTAAGTGGTAGTCTTTGGTTCATCCCAAGAAAAACAGTACGGGAAAATTATTTTGAACTTTATGGTTCAGAAGAAATGATTTTACTTTTCTGTTCTTTCGGATTAGTAGACGATGGCTTAAAACCTCTTTTTTATCCAATACCATTCAAAATCTGATCTTTTTATTTTTCAACATAGATTTTCTTAGTTTGTTTGATCTATCAGGATCTATGTTCATGGAGGGTCTTATAGTCTGGCAAGCGATTCATAGCTTGTAAAGGTTTTTGTTAGTTTAGTATCGAAATATTGAGAAACTGTTGTCCGCTATGTCAAGATAAATTTGAAATCAATCAGTTGTTTAGAAGTTAGAAAATGGTTTGAAAAAATTTCTGTTTCTACTCAATGTTTTTGTTATATGATCAAATCATCATCGGATGGTATGATAGTGTGGTAAACGAAAACTTGGAACCGATTCTTATTGCGATTTTTTCAATAAATCAAGAAGGTACTCCTCTCTGCAAGAGATAGATGGCAAGATTTTTGTTGAATTTTTCCAAAGCACACCAGATTCAGAATCATACTCACCAAAATTGTGATATGACATTACCTCAAACCGTTGAGATTACGTGGGCGATTAAAAAGGTATTAAAGAGTTAAGATAAATTACTTATGATGTCTTAAGACCTTTGCCGGTTTTAGCACTACACGTTACATGATAGACTATTGGTACAACAGTGATAAGATAAGAATAGTTAGTGTTGATAACGGGTCTGCCGCTTGTTGTATATTCATGAGAGCGCAAGATATGCTGTGGAAGCTGTTATCATGCTCCAGAACAGAACCATATGCTAGCAATGTAGTTCCAGTATTAGTGAGAAAGTATGTTGTTTGAATAGTTTGCTGAAGACGGTTCACCGGTCGATACATTATTACAACCTACTATCGTGGTCAAAAGTATTGTAGATAGTAACTAGAATTGATGTGTTTAGAAGAATATCTGGTATAGAGATAACTGACTATTAACTGACGTTAGATTGAATAAGAAGAAAGAGAAAAGCGTTTTGGTTTTTTCTTGTCATCAAATGCGGTGAAGACGGTTACTATGCTATTAACAGTGTACATGTATGAACACTTCATTATCAACAGCAAGTAGTATACTTGTATTAACGTATCATTATTTCCACAATTGTAAGTTAGCTACCTGGCACTTCTTTGGTCCCTACCCCCTTTTGATTCCCACCTTTTTTATCAAACAAGTAGAACTAAAATTTCAAACACAGTAAAGTCTTAGAGCTCAGATGATGTGTGATGAGCAAATAATTGAGCTATTTTATCGTTATGTTATTTTCAGCTAAGCTTTTTTAATCTTTATCATTCAAGGTAAGATTCGACAATGATTTGGGATCTGTATTCTGTATAATTCGAGTTAAAGTTTTATTTCATGGTAACCTCTACCTTTGAATTCTTCGTCGTGTGTTATTATAAATACTTGTGATAGATATGGAAGTATTTGATTTAATTTGTCTGCAAGAAGTTGTCTTCTGTCGCTGTCTAAGTTTATTGTAGGTTCATCGAGTATAAGTATTTTGGCGTTTGTTAGACTTTCAACGATTGCCACTCTTAATGCAATTGCCACACTTACTTGTTCACCACCTGATAGCATTTTGAAACTTCTCGTGCCTTTATCAGGAGAATGTGATTTGAATATGTATGTGTTGTTTCCTATTTCTATTATTACTTGCTCGTCTTTTCCTGTTATTTTGTTGTAAATTTTTGTTGCCTTGTTTGCGATGTCTTTTGTGATTCTTTCTATAACTTTTGGGCCCATTTCTTTGAGTTTTTCCTTGAATTCATCAGTGAGTTCGATTTTAGTTTCGACAATTTTTCTGGCTTTTTTGATTTTGTTCAACTCGACAATTTTTTGATCTTTTTCGTTTTTTAGGTTTTTGTAGTTTTCTAAATCTTTTTCAAAGGCAGTTATACGTATTTCTATTAGTTTTAGTTCGTTAGTGTAATTTTCAAGTTCGTTTTGTATGTTTTGTTTTAGTAATTCGTAATCTGTGTTATTGGTGAGATTTGCAATTTCGTTTTCAATTTCTTTCATTTCTCTTTGTTTTTCTTCCAGGCTTCTTTTTAGTTTTTCAAGGTTGCTTTGAATTTCATTGAGTTGTTTTGCAATCCCTTCGTTTCTTAGATATTCATCGTAATCTGGTTTGTATTTTTCCATTTCACTTTCAAGCTGTTTTATGTTTGTGTCTAACATGTTCAAATTTTCTTCTATGTCTGATAATTTTTGTAATTCTATATCTATTTTTTGTTCTTGATCTTCGTATGATTTTGCGTCTTTTTCACTTTGTTCAATTTGGCTTTTTATTTGAGCAATGTCTGATTCCAGACGCTGTTTCTCGTTTTCTAGTTCTTTTTCTTGTTTTTCGAGGTTTCGAATTTCGCTTGCGATTTCTGATTGTTTTGATATAAGCTCCGTTTGGAGTTGACTTAGCTTGTTTTTTTCTTGCTCTATGTTATTTTGTTCGAGATTTTGTAGTTTTTCTTTTAGTTGGTTCAGTCGGATTATTTTCTTATTTTTTTCGACATCAATTTGTTTTTTGCGCGCCAGCTCGTTTGTTTTGTTTTTTAATTCTTCCTCTAGTTTTTTGCTTTCTTCTTTTAATTGGTTGATTTGGAGTATTTCGTGTAATATCAGGGTTAGCTCCGCCTTTCTAACTTCTATTTCGCTTTGTTTTGATCTCAAGAATTTTTCAATTCCCCCTTTTTGCTCTATGTTTAGGCATTTTTCGTTTAGAATAGGGCATTTTCCATCCGTTAAATTTGTTATTATGTTTTCTAAGGATTTTATTTCTTGCTCCAATTTCGCCTTTTCGGATTCGAGGGTGACTTCTCTTGACAATTTGAGTTCAATTTGTCTTTTGCTCTGCTGGAGATTTTGAATTTCTTGTTCCAATGTTTGTGTATTTTCAAGTTGTTTTTCGTATTCAATGATTTCTTTGGTTATGTTGCTAGCTTCGTTTTTTGTTTCTAGGTATTCATTGTAAAGTTGTTGTATTTTTTTGATTTCCCCATCAATTTGGTTTTTGTTTTCTATGATTTCGGATAATTCTTTTTCTCTTAAGTTTTTCGCTGTAATTGTTTGGGTTAATTTCTCAAGTTTTTCTTGTAACTGTTTCTCCAATCTTTTGAGGTTTTCTCTTCCCTCTTCAATTTTGTTTTTTGCTGCCATTTTTTGTTTTTCGACTTCGATTTTTCTTTTTTCCCAGTCTTGTTTTTGTCTATATAGCTCCCGGAGTTTATTTTGGTTTTGCCTCAGCTGCTTTAGTTGTGTTTCTGTTTTTGAGTAGTATACGTAGCCATTAAGGGATTTCTCAGTCTTTTCTTTTGCAACTCTGGCTTGCAATAGGTCTTGCTCAAGTTTTCTTATTAAGTTTTTTTCTCCTTCTATGACTTGTTGTTTGAGTTCAAAATTTCGCTTCAAGTCTTGTATCTTTGCCGTTGTTTGCTCTAAGTTTTCTTTTTGTTCTTTTAATTGTTCGATTTTGTTTTGCACCCACGTTTGTTGCTTTTTTTGTTGGTCGATTTCTTTTTGTGTCTGAGATATTTTTTCTTCAATGTCTTTGTATCTTTCCAAATCCTTCTCTAAGATTTCCTCTTCTTTAGATAGTAAATCTGACTTTGATTTATATTTTTGCTTTATCTCATTAAGTTTTTTCTCAATTTCGTTGTATATGTCTGCTCCAATTAGTTTGTTGAAGAATTTGCCTGATTGTTCTGTTTCGGACTCGAATATAGTGAACAAATCGTTTTGGTATGCACAAATTGCATTTCTAAATAGTTCTTCTATGTTACCAGCGGAAAGTTGGTGAGATTGACTGAGAAACTTACTGATTTCACAGATTTCAGCAATTTTTTGGGTTATTTCGTCTGCCTTTCTGGACAAAATGGTGCCGTCTTTTCTGAGCAACACGTGTTGACTTGTTGAAGTGCGAATTTTGTGTCCTCTTTTTACAATATACTCTATACCATCGGCACCAACGAATTCTATTTCCACCGATAAATCTTCTGCTGTCTTATCGTTTATTCTTGACGCAAGTTCATTAATTCTTAGGTCTTTTATACCAAACAACCCGAAGCCAATTGCCTGAAATATTGAGCTTTTGCCAGCACCGTTTTTTCCAATTATCAGGTTTATGCCTTCCTCAAATTCAAATTTGCTATCTATATGGTTTTTGAAGTTTTTTAGTTTAACACTTTTAATTATCATCGTTGTTCACCTCTATTATTTCGTCAAGTAATTTATCAAAATACGAGAAGATTAGTTCAAAAGATTTCTCACCTTCATGTACGTGATTTTTAGCTTCTTGTAAGAAGTCGAGGGTAAGTTCTACGTTTTTTTCGGTTTTTGAGAATAAGTTATTCCAAGAGAGTATTATGTTTCTTTCGATCTGTTCTTTGGTTAGTGATGATATGTTATAATCCGATTGTCCATAGTCTTCCGGAAAGTAAGTTTCAAACTCTACATACAGTGCACCTTTGGTTTTTAGAAATTCTTTGATATCGTCCCAAATAGGAATTTTTGGCTTGTCGATGATTATATCAAAAATTATTATTTCATCCTCTGATATGTTTATGTTGTTAATATAATCTTCAAGTTCCGATAATTTGATTTTGTAAATGCTTCTTTTTCTTTTGTAAGAATGGTAGAATTTGTGTGTTTTGGTCTCGGTATCGAATATTACATAACCCTTCGGTTCTTTTTCACGTAGATCCCAGTATTCGAGACTTCCTGGAACGAAGAAGAAAGGTTGATTTTTCGGATAAACTCTGTATGAGTGAAAATGACCTGCAGCAAAATACATTACTTTTTCTTGGAAAAGGTTTATGGTTTTCTGTTCGGTGCAACCTGGTAACATTAGTCTTCCACTTTCGTCATTTGAAATGGCTGTGTGGCATATTACAATGTTATCTTGCCCTTCAATATTTTCAGATAATTTTTGTAAAGTTTCTTCTGTAAATGTTCCCTGATACGGAATGCCATATATGGGTATGCCATTATAAATGTATGGTTTGAATTCAAAAAGATTGTCGTTTCTTGAGAAGTTTAGATTTTTTAGCAGTTGCTTTTTTTCAAGGTAGTTCAGCCATGAAGTTCTATCGTAGGAAATGTCGTGATTACCTTCTATCGCTAGTACCGTGATGTTTGCTTCTTTTAGTAGTTTCAATATATTTTCTGTTCTGTGCAATATGTCTGGATCGATTCTGTTTGAATCAAACAGGTCTCCTGAAATAATTACAAGATCTACGTTTTCTTCTATGGCAGTTTTTACAAGATGTTCAGCTGCGACGAAAAAGTCTTGATATCTAGTTTCTGAATATTTACCCAACCCACCAGCGGGACGCCTGCCAAGATGCCAATCAGATGTGTGAAGTATTTTCAAAAAGATCACCCCCCATGTTTGTCTTCCGGAATATTATACCTCAATTTAGTATTTGTTTATGAAATTGTTTAGTGTGTATACTAAGAGTGAAGATTTGATGTATAATATAAGAAATATAAGCGACACTTCCGAATTGAGTAATATGACATGATTTTGGTGGTGAAAAGTTGGAAAATAACGTATCTGGACGCGTAAGGAAGGTAGCTTTTTCTGGGTTGTTTTCTGCGTTGGTGTTTGTCGTGCTATATTTAGGTAGTTTGACGACAAGTGAATGGACGTTTATATTTGCGGCATCATTTCTTATTGGATTATCGGTAGCATTAAGCGGAATAAGGTATGGGTTTTTAATCACAGCTGTGATTAATATTCTTGGTTATTTACTTATTTTTCGAACAAGCTACGTTTTTACTTTTACTTTCGTTTCGTTTTATTCGCCTTACAGGTTCATTTTTGATAAAAAAAAGTGGCTGATTCAATGGTTTGGGAAATTCAGCTATTTTAATTCGTCTTTATTTGCGTGGATATTTCTTTATAAATATTTTTTTGGAATTGATGTGTTTGAAATGGCTTTTAAGATTGTGCGAAATGTTCTGCGTCTGAATTTGAGTAATTTTATCGTAATTGGTATGATCATTCTATGTCTTGAATTTTTCTTTGTGGTATACGATTATTTACTTGGAAGGTTTATTTCCATCGGTCTCATAAGAATAAGAAATGTTATTGGTTATAGGGAGGGTTAAGGAGTATGGAAATCGAACATGCACTTGCAATATTTGGTATCAATGGTAATGTAACTTTTGATCAGCTAGAACGAAAGTATGCGGAATTATTGGAAAAGTACAGTGCAAAAAGGTATGAAAATAGCGCTTTAGAAGATATTGCTTACAAAAAGCTAAATGAAGTTCAAAAAGCCTACGAAATAATTAAGACTCATGCACAAAATAATCGAGATAAATATCTTTTTAGTTACCATAAGTATGGATTTAATTTATATCCATACGGATACCGCTATCGTAGGTCACCTGCTTGTGGTTGCCCAGACTGCGATGATCTTTGCACCGCATGTGCGTGCTTATGGGCTACAGATACTTGTTGCGAATGTGCTGGAGGGGATTGTATTTAATGTTTGGATACGTGAAGCCGTTCAAGGACGAACTGAAGATTAAAGAGTGGGACGAGTTTAGGAAATTTTACTGTGGAATTTGTGTAAATTTGAGCAAGAAGTATTGGATATCCAAGTTTTTTATGACGTATGACGTGGTGTTTTTCAGCATACTTCTGGCTGCTATCAATCAGGATGAACTTATTCAGCATAAAAAATTTTGCTTTTTTACACTAAATAAGGTGAGGTACTTTGATACCAAAAGTGTAGATTATGCAACGAATTCGTTTCTGTTATTACTTAAGTATAAGTTGCTTGATGATTATGAAGACGAAAAAAAGATTTGGAGAAAGTTTTTAGCAACTTTTTTTCCTAAAAAGTCAAATAGTTTCACCGAAGATTTTCAAGAAAAGGTAAAGATTTTACTTAGCAAGTTAAGTAAAATTGAGAGAAATAATTCTCGAGATTTAGATGAAGGTGCTAAGGTTTTTGGGGAACTTACTGGATTGTTTTTTGAAGGTAAAGGTAAAAACGAGGACGAAAAAATTATTTTAAAGCACCTTGGTGAGAGTTTAGGTATGTGGGTGTACCTCGTTGATGCGTTTGATGATTTGGAAAAAGATGTTAAAAGGAATGCTTACAATCCATTCGTTTCAGCTTTTGGATACAGTGGTGAGGACATCAAGGAATTCAAAGATAAGATAAGACCAGCAGTAAGAGAAAAGCTCTACTCTTTGCTTAACGAAGTTGTGTTGAGTTACGATTTACTGGATATTTCAAGCCACAAAGGTATACTTGATAACATAATTTATATTGGACTTTTCAACGAAACGGAAAGAGTTTTATCGGGTAAAAAAATTTGTAGAAAATCCTAAAGAGACATCGAATGGCTTAGTAAAGTAGGAGTGAGGACTTTGGGATTGATTAAAAAGTTTTTGTTCGATAAATTGTTCTTACTTTTTGTTTTGTCTTATTTCTTCTGTTATATTTTTCTTAATAACGTCAATTCTGTTTTGTTCAAGTTTTTGTCTTCCTTGTTACTCGGAGGTTTGATAGGATATGTTACCAATATGCTTGCAATATGGATGTTATTTAATCCAAAAAGGGAGATATTGGGTGTCCAAGGAGTTATACCGAAAAGGAAAAGAGATATAGCATGTGGTTTCTCTAATGTAATACAACAACAGCTGGTAAATCACAGAAGTATTGCAAACTTTCTAAATCAGAATAAAGACGTGTTTATCAAGATTGCTGATAAAATATGTGAATATTTGAGAGATGGTGATGTAACGTTTGAGAATTTGATTGGTGACAAGTATACTGAGTTCAAGGATTTCTTGGTTCGAAAAGTCGACATCCCAAACTTGATAATAAGGTTAACGGAGAGATATTTGGATTACTTGAACGATGAAGATTTAGAAGTTAAGTTGAGAGAGATTTTTGGACGTTTGCATGTTGATGAGATGTTGTGGGTTAGAATCAAGGATAAATCGCTGGAAAGTTTGTTTCCGAATCTCAAGACAATTATTTTAAAAGCTGTTGAGAAGGGTTTGAGTGATAAGGAAAACGTCGGTAAAATTAAGCAAGTTATTGGAGAATTTGTTGCTGAAAATTTAAAGATACCTATTCCGTTAATTGGAAATATTATGAATTCTGTTGGGCAAATTATAGTTGATGGAGCGGTTGATTCTTTTGCTAATAATTTCGTAGAACACAGAAGTGTATATGTTAAATTTGAAGAGACCTTAGATGAATATTTGAAAAATAAGATCTCTGCAGTAATTTCCCAAGATGAATTAAGAAGTTTTTTGTTTGCAATGATAGATAGTGTTCCATCAAGGGATTTTTTAAAAAAGCTTCTGGATATCGCGAAAAGAGGAATAGTTGAATGGACTGAGAATATTGTAGATGAGGTGTCCCGTGTCAAGATTTCGAAAGTTTTTGAGTATTATGAGACAAATCTAAGGGATTTTTTGGTCAATTTTTTTGAAAACTACTCAGCTGAGTTTATATATTACATAGAAAAGTTTCTATCGCAGATATCTTTCGCTGATATTGTGAGAGAAAAGATAGAAAACTTTTCAGTTGCTGAATTGGAGGAAATGACGTTAAAGCTCGCGAAGAAAGAGCTACGATACGTGGAAATATTTGGAATTCCTTTGGGGATGATAATAGGGCTTATTCAATTTTTTGTGATTTGAAAATCAGGAGAATTTTGAGAGGAACTTGCTATGTTTTACAGCGCAACAATACAGCTAAAGGCGTTGAACAGTTCGGTGATAGATAAGTACGTAGGAAAAAAGTGCGCGGCTGGTTTTTTAAAGTGATGAAAGAAGTAGACGAAGAGCTGTCAACTGCCTTGCATTCGAACTTCCCAGACAAGGCATTCACCGTTTCATCTTTTATTGGTTATGATGTAAGTAAACCTATTGAAACACAAGAAGGTAAGATATATACAATAAGATTTTTTACCTATTATACTCTCTATCGATTTTCTGTTTATTTTTGAACTATTAGTTTTTTTATCTTTTATTATATTTTCGGAGTAGCTTGTGTTTAGAATTATTATGATTTCATTAACCTGAGTAATTCCCAGTAATCTTTTTAGTTCTGATGATAGGTTATAGCTTGTTTTTTCAAGAGAGGATGAAACTGTATCTGACATTAAAAGATATATGTTATCTCCGACTACAAAACCATGGAAGGCGATGTAGAGAAGTATTTTATCCGATGACCTGGCATTTGAAAATATTTCTGTAAGCTTCGATGATAAATTTTTGGTCGATGGATTTTCAAGGTAAGAAATATTATTCTTATTTATTCCCATGCCAATTAACGCATTTTGTAAAATTATAGAATCGTCAAAAATTTCCGGAAGCGGTATGATCTGATTGTCACGGTATTGACCAATCGATACTATACATGCTTTTATGTTACCAAACAAAATACTTGATAATAAAAGGTTAAGTGAAATTATTAACAAAAGTAAGAAGAATGGTCTTCTCATGTGCTATCATCACTATGGAAAAGTATTAAAGGCAGAAAGGCTCATTTTTTTGGTATGGTATCCCCACAAGAAGTAATGTTTCTTTGTATGAAATTAGTTGTAGTTTTCTATTTTTTCTTTTTAATATGTAGTCTTCATACATTTTTCTAATATTATGATCTTTTTCGTAAATGAACATTCTTTGATTTTCTGAACCTTTCCAAATCAGCTCAGAATCAAGTCCTTGTACAAAGCGTCCATCTATCAGAGCAGATGTTAATTTGGTTATTTTTTCAAATTCTTTCCCAAACTTATTCTTTAGTTCTTCAACAGTGTAACCAGTGTACAATAATATGTCGTTGTACCCTGTCTTTCTTGCAAGTTTTAGTAAAAAGATTAACTGGTCGAATTGATCAAACGGTTCTCCTCCTGATATTGTTAAACTTTTGCTTTTTTTAGCATTTTCAATCAGTTTTGATTTAATCAAAGTCCATGGAAGATGTTTATTTTCGTCAAAATCCCAGGTATGTTCAGACATACAACCTTTACAATGGATACTACAACCCTGGGTCCAAATTCCAAGTCTCTTACCTGGACCTAAGGTTAATACAGGATAATACATTAGGCTTATTAGCATTCCACCTGTTGTTTTATGTTTTTCAAAACCCATTTCTCACAATTATCCTCCAGGAAAATATTGTTTGCTGATTAGATTGATAATCTGTGGTAAGATTTTAACGTAACCTGTGTGTGATTTGGAACAGAAAAAATTGCTCGTGTTTAATGTTCTAGAATTAGCTTTTTTGCCTCGTCAAGGGTTGGTATTTTCCCAGAGAAGACAATTTCGCCATTTATTGCAACAGCTGGTGTAGAGACTACTCCCCTTTGTATGATTTGATTTATATCTTCCACTTTTTCTACAACTGCGTCAATCCCAAGCTCTTGAAGGGCAAGATTTATAATTTTGTGCGTTTGTTTGCACCTTGCACAACCTGTACCGAATATTTCTATCTTTTTCATGATAACACCTCCAAATTTAAAATATTAAAGTATACCGTAGAGAAATCCGAATAAAGTTGCAAAACACACAACTAAACAAAAATAGGTAAATGCCTTCTTCTTGCCCAAGAGTTTGGTTATTACTATCATGCTTGGTAGGCTGAGTGTATTTCCTGCCATAAGAAGTGAGAGCGTTGGTCCTTTTGCCATTCCAAGTTCAGTTAATGCTTGGACAATAGGTATTTCGGTGAGAGTTGCGAAATACATTAGTGCACCAATCAACGCCGCGACAAATGAAGAAAAAATATCATTTTTACCAAGTAAATTTACAACAAGACTTTCTGGAAGTAGTTTCGTAAGCATACCAGCAAAAAATATACCCAAAAGCAAATATGGAAGTATCTTCTTGGTAAAGTCCCAGGTTTCGTTAAGCCAAGCTATCGTTTGCGATTTTTCAAATCCAAATATCGCCATACCGGCGATGGAAAGTGCTACCGCACCCATGCTGATGTTTTTAATTGTCTGGTTTAGTTTTAAGCCATCAAGCACAAGAAATAGTAACTGTAAAAAGAAGAAAATGACACTTTTTACAACTTTATCATTACTTTCCGATGTTGCGAATCCTCCTGTACCTTTTTCTTGAAATATAAGTTCCATGATGAGTCCAACTAATACTGCAGCTGTTATAGTTGATATCATTCTTGCTAATCCGAGTTCCCATCCAAGTACCCTTGCTGTTAGAAATATAGCGGCGACGTTTATAGCAGGACCTGAAAAAAGAAACGTTATAGCAGGACCTATACCTGCTCCCTTTTTGTATATTCCACCAAAAATAGGTAATATTGTACAAGAACATACCGCAAGTATAGAACCACTGACTGCAGCAATTGGATAGGAAATGAATCTCTTAGTGTTTGGACCTAAAAGTTTTAAGATAGAATCCTTTTTCAAAAATACTATTATTGTACCAGCTATGAAAAATGCTGGTACAAGACAAAATAAAACATGCTTTCGTGCGTATTCATTTAGCATTCTAAAGCCGCTTATTATGCTGTCAGTTACAGCGGGACTCTCAAAAGGTGTTAAGTAAAATACCAGAAAAATAACAACGATAAGTATGAATTCGCGCATAATATTAACCTCCATAGTTTTCTTTGCAAGAAGACAAAGATTTAAAATCGCTAAGTTGCCTAATCCTATTCTAAATTAAATATTTATTCTTAGCAAGTGTATAATGAGTCTCCAAATTTTGGCAACATTTATGACATGTTATGAAATTCTTTGATATAATATACTTAGAAAAATTGTTTATAAATCTTTGCTTCTAAATTTTTAAAACAGACAGGAGGTTTTTTATGAGGATTTCAACTTATTTAGGATTTGTCACTCCTATTCTGATAGTACTGTTTGCATTTTCAATGCTGGTTAGCTTGTTCTTTTTCTCACAGCTTCAGTTTTCACATATCAAGGATAGTGAAGAAGAAAAATTTGATGAGTTTGTTTCCATGAAAATTTCGGAAGCGTTCTCTACGCTGAATGCTGTAGCTTTGTCTTTGAGAAATAATACAGCTATCTTGCAAGCCATTGCAACAAATAACCGTGATGAATTAGCAAAAACAACCGAAGATTTACTAAAAATACTTAATGAAAAAATTCACATTAGCGAGCTTCGTTTTCACACAGCAGATTTAAAATTGTATTATAGTTCATCTGAGCCTACGAAATTTGGAGAAAGTTTAGATTACAGAAAAGACATTGTTAAAGTTAGTAGTTCGAAAGAAGCCTTGGATACAATAGCTGTAGGTAAGAAGGGTATAGAGTTCAGAACAATTCATCCTTTGATACACGAAGGTAATTACATTGGAAGTGTAGAGGTTGTAGAACATATTGATGAAAAATATCTGGAAGAGATTCCGGGGGACAGTATTTTAGTTATTCTCAGCGATGAGAGAGGGAATTTTACAAATAAGGTAAGTAAGGAAAATAGTAATATAGAGAATTTCCACGAAAAATTCAATATTCAAAATATATTAAATGGGAAGCATGCGCATTTTATAGAAGGAAATTATGTTTATACAGATAGGTTGCTAAATGACTATGAAGATAAAGTTTTGGGTGTGCTCTTATCAAAAATCAGCGTCGAGAACACTGTGAAAACCCAAAGAAATAGTATGATTATTCAGGTCATTATAACATTAGTGGTTGCCACTTCGATTGCGATTTTCAATAATTATTATTCAAGACGTACATCAAAGAAGATTAAATTAATTACAAAACAGTTTGAAAGACTTTCAACAGGTGATTTCACCCAGATTAATTCACCAACTTCTGAGAGAGATGAATTTGATATGATTAATAATTCAGTCTTCCAAATGACGAGTAAGTTGAGGGAAACTATCAAAACGATGGTTGAAATGGCTGACAATATAAATAACCGAGCAGCGATAGTTAAACTTTCTGCTGATGATTTCGCCAGAAGAAAGATTTACCTTTCCAAATTGTCAGATGAGTTAAACCAGTCATCGCAAGATGTTAGTCTTTCAGTAGAAAAGTTAACTTATGGTGTACAAGAAGTGGCAGCAAGTGCACAAAATGTAGCGAACTCTTCCCAGGATTTGTCAAATAGGGCTGATTTAATGTTTAAAGCGGCTAAGCATGGTGAGGATGCTATTGAAACAATTTCGAAGGTTGTTTCAGAGACGACGAATAAGGCGCAGGTTACCGAAAAGGTTGTTAACGGACTTGCGGATAGTGCGAGGAATATAGGTGAAATAGTTCAAACAATTGATTCTATTGCGGAGCAGACCAATTTGTTGGCACTTAATGCGGCAATAGAAGCTGCGAGAGCAGGTGAGGCTGGCAGAGGTTTTGCAGTTGTTGCAGATGAAATAAGAAAACTTGCTGAAGAGAGTAAGAAAGCAACAGAAAGGATTTCACAAATGCTGAGCAGTATCCAAAAAGATTCAGAATTAGCTTCAAAAGCTGTGTACGATATGATTGTTGCTGTGAAGGAAGCCGATCAGGAGATGAATAATATTAGTCAGGCATTGATGAATATTTTAAAAGAGATAGAAAATGTCACGAAAATGGTTGAGAATTTAGCGGCAAGTTCTGAAGAGATGAATGCGGGTGCAGAGGAAATGAGTAGTGCGCTAAGTAGTGCTGCAAGAACGATAACAGCTATTGCAGAAAAAACAAATCAAATGAACAAAGAAAGTCAACAACAAGCGGAGGATTTTGAAAAACTCAAGCAATCTACAGAGGAGTTTTCTAAGATAGCTCAAAAACTGAAAGAAGTTACAAATATTTTCAAAATATGAGCCAAATAGACATCCACTATCTACCTGCGGCTATTTAAAGTCGCAGGTTTTTTTGTTGCCTTTTCAGAGCATGTAGTATAATAATCATAGGTATAAGATAGAAAGGGAGGGTAAGTTATGTCTGATAACGATCTTATAAGAAATCGAGAGTTTTTGAAATCGAATTGGGAAGTACTTAAAAGTTATGTAACCGATCAGAAAAAAGGAGTGCCAATTCCTCCATTTGAAAAACCCTATCCTGAAGATGCTGAGTTGATCGATTTACCTTTTGCAAAGAATCTGGGAAAAAGGAATGTAAGCGAAGTTATAGAACACAGAGTAAGCCATAGAAAGTACCTTGATATTCCGTTGTCAATTGAAGAGCTTTCCTTCTTACTGTGGGCAACACAAGGTGTTAGGGGAAAGACTGAAAAAGTAACATTTAGGACTGTGCCATCCGCTGGTTCAAGACACCCTTTCGAAACTTACGTTTATGCAAGAAATGTTGAAAGTTTAGACGAGGCTGTGTATAGATACCTACCTTTGGAACATAAGCTATTGTTACATAAAAAAGGCACAAAGCTTGCAGAACAGATAATCAAGGCAACATTAGACCAAAACTTTGTCGGAGAAGGTGCAGCAGTATTCATATGGACCGCTATACCTTACAGAACAGAATGGCGTTATGGACCAGCTGCACATAAAGCTATTTTGCTTGATGCAGGGCACGTTTGCCAGAATCTTTACATTGCGTGTGAGAGTATCGATGCAGGGACTTGTGCTATAGCCGCTTATTCACAGAGGCTTATGGATGAATTTGTTGGTGTGGATGGGATAGATGAGTTCGTAATTTATCTCGCACCAGTAGGAAAAGTTAAATAGCAAATTGGCAGTTTTTTGAACGGTCAGTTGAATTTGGTGGTCAAAATAACATTGACCACCATTTTTTGTAGGTGGAAAAACACAGAGAGCAGGTGCAAATATGAAGAGATTTGTTATGGTGATTTCTGTTACGATGTTAGTTTTTGTTATAGTTTCGTGTATCCCTTTAGGTAATAGTGAGAGCAATCAAGTGATCGTACAAACTAACAGACAAGGACATGTAACAGACGTTGATTTAGTTTATGGAAAAGATGGATCAACTGGTACGTGGCAAAAGCTTACAGGAACGAATGGGATTTACAAATTTCAAGTAAAGAATCCAGATGGTGTGTACTCAGTAGCGGCTGTAAATAAGATGGATAGTACTGCGGAGGTTAGTTTCTTCAACGCAAAACTAAGTGAAACAACAAATGTATTTTTGACATTTCAACCTAAAGACAGCGACTTTGCTACTCTGACAGTAAACCTACCAAATGAGTATAGTAGTTCACAGGTATCTTTGTTTTTTCTGCACGACCATAGCTTCCCATTTCCAGAGGATGGTGCTGTTAGAATTGTTATGCCAAAAGGAAAAGGCGATCTGGTAGTTTATTTAGGTAATTTATGGAGCGAGCCAGGTATAGTTAAGGTTGCCATTTTGAGAAATTTTGAGATTATGGCTGACAAAGCGATTACACTATCTTACCTTGACTTGAAGGATCCAGAGGAAGTTGAAGGCTTTACCAACATATTTTATGAGTTCTTAATAGGTGGTATTACAACGGCTTTTACAACTTCGTACTATAACGAAATAAAAAAGCAATACAAAATACCATCAAGTTTGAAATCGGCAAAGGATTTGTACTATTTTCATCATCAAGTGTGGACCAAGGAAAATGGTGGACCATTTATGTATGGTGAATATACAGATGAATGGCCTTCAAGTAAACCTTTTGATGAAAGCACTATCTCACCAGCAGCACTTCCTTTAACACCATTTTCTACAGAAACGATTTCGGGTAAACTTAGACTAAATATCGCTACACATAATCCTAACATTTCAGGTATAAACACTTTAATGTACGTCTTCAATGTTGAAAGGTATAGTGAAGTTTCAGAATGGGGCAACCCAGTAGTAGATGTGAGTTACAGAATTTTCATTTCTTCAGGCTACATTGAGAAAATTGGTACAGGATATACTTTACCAACAATAACAGATGCTGCTTTCGATGAATTAAACATTAAATACAATCAAAGAGTAAAACTAATAAAGGTAATCAGCTCAAATGGATCGCTTAAAGAATATTTCATACCAAAAAACGGTATAAAAATTATGGAGCAATACACCAATTAAAGAATATATATTTTTTCTTTACGAGTGTAACTTGTGTGCTATAATTGAAGTGAACGGTTTTTTAAATTTATTTCTCGTTTGAATCTCGTGTAGAATTTTGGATAAAGATCAATACAAAGATCAATACTTAGATTACTGGAAACTGGAGGAAGAATGAAAGTGAGAAGATTGAACTTTCTACGTGGTGGTGTTTATTTTCCCATTTTGATTTCTTTTCTTATGTCGATTTTGCTATTTTTCGTTATTCATTTGTCATTTGAGATTGCAACAAGCCCTGAAGGAATTGTATTATCAAAATGGAATGTGAAACTTCCATTTTATAGACAGTTAACAAAACCATCTTTTTTAGAGTTAAAAACAGAATTCAATTTGGATGGTAACAAAAATGATCTGTCCATAATTTTCCCAAAGGTTATAGGCAATAGGTTAGAAGTGTATGTAAACAAACATTTTATATGCGCTTTTGGAGATAAAAGTGGTAATATTTGGCCTAAAGCACTTGTTGTTGAGTTACCAGAAAGCGTGTTGAAAGATAAGAATGAAATAAGTTTGATTTTACATGGTACTGTTGGATACGGCGTTTCTTACTTTCCATACATTCTGAATTCTTGGAAAGCGAAGAGTAAAGCATTGTTGATAGAAATTTTAAGGAACAACATTAGTCTAATTGCTGTTGGTAGCGCCTTGATAATTTCTTACATCTTGCTTTTTGCTTTTTCAATAGTTGATACACCAGAAAGAAAAATGTATTTGTACATAGGTTTTGCAATGTTGATGACAAGTTTTTCACTGATACAGTTTATCTACAGAGAGACATCTGGTTCGGTTACAGCCTACCTTTTTTATGAAAAAATGGCTATAGTTTTTCCTGTGTTTGGTTTAACATTAATTTATTTTGGATTCAATGAATCTATTCACCGCAAAGTACCAAGGTTTCGTAGGATAATCTTAGTTGCTTCACCTTCGATATTAGCGGCTGCTTTGTTTCTTTCGCCTATGATAAAGACTGTGAATGTCCTGGTTGTAATAACCGAGCTTTACGCATTAGTTCTTATATTTCTCACACTCTTTCTTATTATTCGTTACAAAATGAAACAGTACTATTTTCCAATCATATTTCTTGCACTTACCGCTCTTCAGACGTTATATGTTCTTATTGCTGTGAGTCCAGATGAGTTACTAATAGTTTATGGGAGAATTGTCTTTTCGATTTACATTGGCACGTTTACAATTCAAAAATTCAAGACTATTTCTGAGATGAAGAAATTTCTTGAGAGAGAAAACTTGATTGACAAGCTCACCGGAGCGTATAACAGAAAGATAATTGATTATATCAAAACCGAAGGGGTACTTGTACTGCTTGATTTGGATAACTTCAAAGAAATTAATGATAAATATGGACATATACGTGGAGATGAGTTGTTGAAGAAGTTTGCAGAACTTGTGAAAAGACACACAAGACAAGGTGAAGATTATTTTATAAGGCTAGGTGGGGATGAGTTTTGTATTATAACTACTTCCTTAGATGTTGATACAATGATTAACAGGATTTATAACGCCTCTAAGAATGAGCTTGGATTGAGTTTTTCTTACGGATACGCTGTAATGAAAGATTTTGACGAAGCTTATTCAATTGCAGATAAGATCATGTATGAGCGAAAACAGCGCTTAAAGCGACAAAAATGAAAGGAGTGGTTTTTATTTACAAGAGAATTTCAGCGTTTTTGGTTTTTGTTCTGCTTACAAGCGTATTTTCGCAACCAGTGCAAATCTTAGTTCGGAGTATAGATGTTTCAATTCCGGATGCTCTGTTTAAATCAACTGGGAGTAAAACGTTTAATGTTCAGTATATTAAACTGTTCTCTGACTTGGAAGGGAAAGGATACATTGTAAAGGCTTGGTATTTTCAGCCGGGCACAGGTATTATGAATTTCAAATTAAGGTTGGTAGATGAGAAAGGTAAGAAAGAGTATTCCTACGAGTTTCAGGGGATCAGAGATAAATCGTACATAAGGATGAAGAACATACTCGTTATTTGTCCTGCGAATTTTAAAATTTATATCAATAATGAGCTAATTCCTGAAGAAAAAACATCAACAAGTGATATTATTCCAGAACCGACAGCTTCAGCGGGTGAGGTTGGAGGAGCAATGGTTAAAATCTTGCAAAGAACAATTTCCGGTTTTACCGAGATTTCGAGCGGAATGACTGCATCAAAAGATGAAGAGGTGATAGTTCAAATAATAGCTGGTACGTTCCCAACGGGTGGATACAGGATAGAAGTGGATGAACCGGATATTGTTTATCCTGTAGCCGGTAAGAGGGGGAAGATAACGATAACGGGAGTATTCTATAGACCTGGAAAAGGTGACATGGTAACACAAGCTTTTACAACGCCAACTAAGAGCGTTCCCTTGGGAAAGTTACCTTCTGGTGACTATGATTTGCATGTGAAAATAAAAGATTTGGGAGAATTTTATTTAACCTTCAGTGTAAAATGAAATTGCGAAATTTTAAGCTTCGATCAACCTCGAGATAAAGTCTCGAGGTTTTTTCTTGTTTGAAAAGTGCTATAATAATTTTAAACACCGTGAATACTTGAAAAGGAGAGATTTGCATGATAATTTCCGGGAAGGTAAAGGAGGCTCTAGAAAGAGGAAAACCTATTGTCGCACTTGAAAGCACGCTAATTGCACATGGATTGCCTTATCCACATAATATTGAAACTGCTCAATTGCTTGAGCAAATTGCGTTTGAAATGGGAGTTATACCGGCAACTATAGGAATATTAAAAGGTAATATTATCGTTGGTATGACTCATGAAGAAATTTTGGAATTACTCGATGATGAACCACTAAAAGTTGGTACAAGGGAAATACCTTATGTTGTTGGCATGAAGAAAAGTGCTGCAACTACGGTCAGCGCAACTATGAGGATTGCGAAAATTGCTGGTATAGATGTATTTGCAACAGGTGGTATTGGCGGTGTTCATATTGGCGAATGGGATGTATCTCAGGATATTACAGAGATGGCAAAAAGCAATGTTATAGTTGTTAGTGCAGGGTGTAAGTCTATTCTTGATATTAGAAAAACAATTGAATTTCTTGAAACGTTCCAAATAACGGTGGTTGGATATAAGACTGATAAGTTTCCCTTGTTCTACGAAGGGCTTTCAGACTATACAATTGAACATAAGGTAGAAACGCCAGAAGAAATTGTAGAAATATTTAAGGTAAAGACGAATCTGGGAATTGAGGGTGCTTTGTTGGTAGCCAATCCAATCCCAAGTCAGTATGCAATTTCAGAAAAGGAAGTGCAAGGCTATATCCAGCAAGCAATCAACGAATGTTTTGAGAAAGGCATCGTCGGAAAACAAGTAACACCATACCTTCTTTCAAGAATAGTTGAATTAAGTAACGGAAAAACTTTGAAGGCAAATATCGAACTTCTGAAGAGCAATGTGGTGTTGGCATGTCAGATAGCAAAAGGTCTAAAGGTAATGAAATAGGTCCAAAGATTCAGCAAAAGCTCTTGTTAACCACTGTAGAGAAGACATACCTTCAAGTACTAGAGACGCCAATTTATCTATTGGCGCAACGTTACGGCTCCAAAGAATATCTCACAGAGTTTGGAGAAGAATATTTTACGTCGATGAAAGACTTGCATCACGAACTTGAGATGCTCTTGCCATTTCTTAATTTGACGGATGAGCAAGAAAAGATTGCAGAATACATAATCTACAATATAGATAGCAAAGGTAAAATCAGAATAACGGCACAAGAATTAAGCGATGAATTTGGTGTGGCTGTTGAAGAAGCTCAAAATCTTATTAATACCATATACGAGGAATTTTTCCAAGAGATAAATCAATTTTCTTCTTTGGAAGATGAATACATAATTCCAGACGTGATAATGACACCTGAATATGTTGAAGTAAAAAAAATAGAGGTAAAAGATCCGGTTGTTTCCAAAGCGTTGGCATTGAGAGAAGAGACTTTGACAAGAATTTGTGAATTACTTAGAAGTGCAAATGAGTATTTTTTAAAAGGCTACAGAAAGTATCCACAGTTGTTAACTATGAGGTATGTTGCAAGAAATATAGGGTTGAGTATATCAACGGTTAGCAGAGCTGTGAAAAATAAGTATGTTAGTACCCCAAGAGGTACGTTACTTTTAAGACAGTTCTTTGGTAGGGTAATAAGTAGCGAAATATTGAAAGAAGAGATAAAAGAACTTCTGAGGTTGGATCCAAAACTTACAGATAATCAGTTAGCAATTTTGCTAAGATCTATAGGGATAGATATCTCAAGAAGAACCGTAAACAAATACAGAAACATGCTCTGAGAAGCAAAGGAGGTTAAATGTATGAAATTTTTATTTATAAGCGATACGCATGGTTCTGTAAAAGCGTTTCAAACCATCGAAGAACTGTTTAATCTAAACGATTTTGATGGAATATACCATCTTGGTGATGTACTTTACCATGGCCCAAGAAATCCGTTGCCAGATGGATATGATCCAAAAGTGTTAGTTGAGAAATTGAAAAAATACAATATTACATACATCAGAGGGAATTGCGATGCCGATGTTGATTTAAAGGTGCTTGAGCTTCCAGAGGTACCTAAGGTAAGTATGGAATATTTTGGAGATTTTATTTTATTCCTTGTTCATGGCGAGGTTTTTGAAGAAAATGATGTTGGAGAATTTTTGAAATCCAAGAATGTACATTTTTTAGTGCACGGACATACACACATTTCAAAAATTCAAGAGTTGGAAGGTAAGGTAATCTTGAACCCGGGTAGTCCTTCTTTGCCGAAAGGTAACACACCAAAGAGTGTTATGATAATCGAAACCAACGATGACGAATTGCATGCAAGATTTATGAAGCTTGACGACGGAGAAGTTTATATGGAAGGAAAGTGGAAACTGAAAGATTCAAGATTGCTTAGAATCCTATGATTCGGTTAGGAAAACTGTTGATCTAAACTGTAATCTTAGTACATACACCTGTACAGTTTTTTGATATATTTACAAAGAGAATTAACGTTGAAAATTTTTTCGCTCAATGATAGCCAATCTGTTTGAACAATTCTTCCTGATATTTTCTGGATATTTTTATCTCGTCTTTGTTGCTCATTTGTACTATGTAACTACCTCCAAACCATTTTTTGATTTTCTCAATATGGTTTATCGAAATCAAGTAACTTTTATGAATTTTGACAAATCCGTGATGCTGTAATTTTTCTTCAAGAACGTGTAATTGAGTGTGATATTTGTACTCTCCATTTTTAGTTACTATCAAAACATCTTTGTTATCAGCCATGATGTAAATTATTTCGTCGACGTCTAAAAGTAGTATGTCATCTTTGCATTTAATGGGTATTTTGCTCAATTTTTGTTGAGATTTTATATATTGTAGAACGTTTGATTTGTTAGATTGACGATTTTTAAGTACTCGCTCAATAGTTTTTTGTAACCTTTCTTTTGAAACTGGTTTGAGTACGTAATCAATTGCACCGTTTTCAAATGCCTTAATGGCGTATTCGTCATACGCTGTTACAAGTACAATGTAAGGATTGTAATCGATTTTCTTGATTGTGTCTTCAAATACTTCGAAAATAAGTTTGTTAACAAGTCTGATATCAAGAAGTAAAAGGTCTGGCGAGTGTTTCTTTATCTTTTCGTCGAATTCTTCTGCGGAGTTTGCTGTAAAGAGAATTTGTATATTTTCTTGTATATCTTCACTTATTTCATCTAATAGTCTAACCAACCTTTCAACAGCCAATTTTTCATCATCTACGATGGCGCATGTGAGCATTATCCGCCCTCCTTATTTGTATTTTTTGTTATTTTGCAGAGGTATCTTTACTGTAAAGGTTATACTACTTTTGTTCGGTGAATAGTTCCATTGTAAGATTCCATTTGAGTGTAACTTCAATCTTTCGAAAGTTATTGTTAAGCCACTACCGAAGGTGATGCGCTCTACTTTTTCTGAAACGTTATTTTCTATATCTATCCTTATTTCATTATCGTTCTTGTCAACTGAGATTTTGATGAATCCACCTAAGTTTTTTCGTATACCGTATTTAATAGCATTTTCCACCAATGGTTGTAAGATGAAAGCTGGTATTTTGATATCATTCGATAGTATCGATGAAGAGATACTGTAATCAAATGCTATATCGGTTAATATGCTCTTTTGTAATTCTATGTATTTTTTTATGAATTCTATCTCCTCTGAAATACTCCACATTTGTGGACTTTTGAGTATAGCTCGGTAATACTCTGATAAGTGTATTATTACTTTTTCAGATTCTTCCGGTGATTTTCTAACTAATTCTGCGAGTGAATTTAGTACATTGAACAAAAAGTGTGGGTCGAATTGAGATTTTAGAAATTTTGTGTAATTTTCCAACGACTGCCTATTTGCTCTTTCTAATTCTATAGCTTGTTTGAGTCTAAGAACATACAAGGCAAATATGACAGAGATTACTAAGAGTACTAAAGTAAACAGATTTTCAGCATACAAGCGATTTCGACGAAATGCTAAAATGTTTAGTAAACTGATCAAGGAATTTATGCATAGGAATAATGAGTAACAGACATTAAGGATGTCTAAAGTTATCTTTTTTGTCAAATTTCTTTGGTTTTCGTAAATTTTTCTGAATAAGTTAAATAAAATAGCTGAGAGATTTACAAGCACCACAGACATCATAAAAGGTGCTAAGAAACTTTTGAAATTTACAACGAAAAGAAAGATTATGAAAATGGAAAGTCCCAGTAGTTCAATTATTAACCATTTTCGGAAGTTGTTGTTTAATTTCTTTATTATCATATATATCACCTATTTATTGATTATCTTTGGAAATCTGAGTTTCAACTTTTCGATAAAGGTGTTTGCTTGTTGTTCTTTACTGAGTTTGTCAAGGTAAAAATACATTTTTGGGTAATCTTTTTTCAATGCATACACGTAGCATAACATGTAGTAGACCACATCTAAACTGATTTTGGAAGAGTACTTATACCTATCTTTAAAAAGCAAGAAAAACTCCAGATCTTCTTGAACAATGTCTTGAGCTATGGGATTGTTTTCGACAAAGTCAAATATAGCGCTTGCTCTGACCAGTCTAACGTCAAGGTTAGTTGGATCCGAAGATACAGCATTTGAAAGTTGAGATATCCCTACATAGTAGAATAATATGTTTAACGGAAAAAGGGTGTCCTTACTTTTTTTTAGTAAGGAAGCACCCTCCAAAGCGATCTCTAAACTATTTGAAAAAACTATCAAAGTGCTCATAATTCCAAAAAATAGAATGAATAATTTTCTTTTTCTAGAATCCAAAACCTATTCCTCCGTAGAGTGCATAATTGAGTAAGAACTTATAGTCATTTGTTAAACCTGTCAATGGCTTGTTGTTAATAACCCAGCCATCGAAAGAATAACCTACAAAGGCAATGGCACCAATTTGTAATTCCATAAATGGAAATACTTGAATCCCCATTCCAAGATCTGCACTGATGGCAAAGTAACTTATTGTTGCACCAAGATAACCTTCTAAGTTACCGTTTTGAAGGTTTGTCACACTTGTGTTACCCTCATTAACTTTCTTTTCGATAGACAAGTCCAGACCACCGATACCAAGTGCGGCAGTTAAAGAAAAATTGTTGAAATTGATTTTTTTCATGCCGCCACCAAATCCACCACTAACTGTCACTCTGTATGTTCCAGAACTTGTTGTGTATTCTTTCTCTCCGCCAAAACCATAGCCTCCATTGTACATCCCCCCTGGAATACCACCATAACCGTATCCACCAAATGCGATGATACCGTTATCAAATGTTTGGATTTCAACGATTGGCACGTTAATGTTTTTGAAATCTGCAAAAAACGTACCGCCAGGGAAGTAATAAACCGCAGGACCGCCGCCTCCAAACCTAAAAGCCAGTCCTATGCTAAGTAGAATCACCAAAAATGCCCCAGTAAGTACACGCTTTAACATACTATCAACCTCCTTCTTTTGAAAGTGGGGAAGTGTTTTGAACTATTTAATCACTACCTTTGGTACGATACCTGTGAATCTAATTTTATCTTTTACAGACTGACTGAGAAAGATAACCAAATCGCTTGATGATGCTGATATATCAAAGTACAAATTTTCATTTACTTCATCGCTTATGTAAATACTGCCTTGAACAGCTGCGGCTGATATTTTGACATTTCCGCCAGCTTTTATGACAAAGTTGTTGAAATTCACATTTGTACATGAAATATAGATTACTTCAACGGTACTTTTTCCAGAAATGTCGGCAGAAACGCAAGAAATGGTGAGACTCTTAATCTCTTTTCCAGCCAGGATGATATTTCCACTAATTCCGGAAATAATGGCTTGTGTTTTGTCATTTTCGAAGGTTAATTCTGGGTTCATATATATACGTTCTTCTTCGTTATCCAGTTTAAGATTTAGTTTCATGCACGAAATTTTGAATTGTTTTACCGCTTGAATTTCATGTTGAACTAGTTTTTTTTCATCTAAATTTTTTTGAGGCTTTCCTTCTTGTACATCAAACAAAAATACGAAGAGAAATATTCCAGCCAAGAACATGACTATCCATTCTTTTAGACCAAGTTCCATTTTTCCACCCTCCTTGTGTATATTTACACTCACTGAGTATATTCTATCACCTAAAAGTGGAAGGAAAATAGAAAAGGAGTGACACGCATTGATTTAGGAGTGAAGTGCTGTGCAACAGGATTAATGAAAAAAACTAGTGGAGGGTGGTTTATTAACAAAAAATTCCGGACTGAATCCGGAATCATTCTTTTTTAATCCATACTGTTACTTTTGTACCTATCAGGTGCTGCGATTCAAAGTCAATCTTGTAACCAGCGATATTTGAAAGGTGTTTTACAACAGCAAGTCCAAGTCCCGAACCAGATGCCATCTTTACTGCTGTTTGACTTCTGTAAAAACGGCTGAAAACTTTCTCTTTTTCAGAATTTGGGACTCCTATTCCAAAATCTTGAACTATTATTTTTTCTTTGTCGATTTCAACGATAATTTGTGAGTTTTCAAATGAGTACTTCAGAGCATTTGAAACCAAGTTTTTTAAGATTGTTCTAATAATAAACATGTCTGCTTCTAAGGTTTTTTCGGCTATATTCAGATTTATCTTTATGTTCTTTTTCTGCCTTATGTGTTCTACATCTTCAAGCACTTCTGAAACTAATTTTTGAACGTTTACAGTTTCATTTCTTGGTATATAAAGTCCCAATTGTGCCATTGTGATATATTCAATTTGCTGAATTATTCTATTTAATCTTTTAGTTTGCCTTTGAATCTTCCAAAGTTTGTCTAATTTTTCCTCATCTTCTTCATTTTCAATTAGTTCGGAAAGTAAGCTTTCTATAACTCCGAGAGGATTTTTGAGCTCGTGTGATATGAGAACTGACATGTTGATTTTTGCCTCTTCAACGTTTTTCAAAAATGTAAGATCTTTCAAAATTAATGTATTTATATGTGCTAAGTATTTAACAAGAAAATCATGCCATCCGCCTTTTTTGTTTAAGAATATTTTCGCTTCAAAACTGTTTGATTTCTTACTGTGAATAGCATCAACCAACACTGTTGACTTTTCAAATATAAGAAAGTCAAATACATTTGAGCCTACGCTCTCACCGAAGTATTCTCTTGATAATTTGTTTTCATAGACAATTGTAGTTCCTTCAAGCATGAAAACGCATTCATCTATGTTATCAAGTAAGAATTCCAACGTTTTTTCATTCATTCTCACTCACCTGTGTATCACCTTTTTTTGAAAATTTATACCCTACTCCCCTGACTGTAACGATCCAGTTTTTGCCGAGTTTCTTTCTCAAACTGTTTATATGTACATCTACTACTCTATCAAATACCTCAAATTCATCAGTCCAAACTGCTTCAAGAATTTCTTCCCTTGAAAAGACTCTATCTGGTCTTTGAGCGAGCAATCTAAGGATTTCAAATTCTTTTGATGTTAGTTCTACAGGTTGTCCGTTGTATGTGACTACATAATCACTTGGATAGATCTCCAATTTGCCATATCTAATTACTTCTTTGATGCCTTTTGTTCTTCTGAAATAAGCTTTTACACGGGCAACAACTTCCCTCGGGTTGAACGGTTTACCAACATAGTCATCCGCACCGAGTTCGATTCCAAGGATCTTATCTATATCCGTGTTTTTTGCAGAGATAATTATGATACCTGTTTCCGGAAATTCGTTTCTTATTGTTTGAACCTCGTTTATTGCATTACCATCAGGTAACATGAGGTCTAATAACAATAAGTCGTATTCGTTGTTTTCAAGCTTTCTGTACATGTCATTTATGCCATGCACAACATCTGCGTCAAAACCTTCAGTCTTTAATGCTTTCTGTAAGCTTTCAGCTAAAATTCGTTCATCTTCAACAATGAGGATCTTCATAGATAACTCCTCAACTCCTTACCAGTTTCGATGAAAACAATTTCTTCGCACACATTTGTAAGATGGTCTGCTATACGTTCTAAGTCCCTTGAGAAAAGTACATACAAAACAAGTGTGTGAGGTTCAATGTTTTCAATTTCGGTTGTAATTCTTTTGTCAAGTCCGTCAACGATATCGTCTGCTTTCCAGGTTTCAATTGCTAAGTTTATGTCCCTTCTTGAAAAGGCTATAACGGTCTTTTGTAACATGTTGATTACAACTCCAAACATTTCTTTTATCAACAAAGAAGGCTGAAAATCAGGAAGATTATCTGTAATCCAAACAGTTCTTTCAGCAAAATTGCAGGCGTGATCAGCAATTCTTTCAAGGTTGTTTGCAAGCTTCATAGCCGCAACAACGTACCTAAGGTCTTTTCCCAGAGGGTTAAATCTTGCGATAATTTCGTAAACTAAGTTTTCTATCTCTCTGTTTAGATTATCTATTTCATCGTCAAGTTCTATTACTTTCTTAGCTAAGCTCTTATCCAAATTTTCAAATGCTTTGGATGACATATCTACCGCGTCACTAACAAGCGAAACCATTTTTACAAGTTCAGCTCTAAGCAATGAAAATTCTTTTTCAAAATGGTGTCTTTGTTCGACCATGATTATTGCCCTCCTTAATTATGTCAATCAAATTATCCTATTCTACCACTTAGGAATTGTTGGGTAATTTCGTGCTGTGGATTTCTTAGAATTTCAGCAGTGAAGTTTTGTTCAATAATTTCACCTTGGTACATAAAGACAGTGTAGTCCGATATTCTCGAAGCTTGACCTATGTTATGTGTCACTATTATTATGGTGAACTCAGAAGCTAACTCTTCAATTAGACTTTCAATTTTCTGTGTTGCAACAGGGTCGAGAGCACTTGTTGGTTCGTCAAACAAGATAACTTCTGGTTCTATTGCTATTGCCCTTGCGATACACAGTCTCTGTTGTTGACCACCAGAAAGTCTCGTAGCATTCTTTTCAAGTTCATCTTTAACTTCTCCCCAAAGTGCTGCCTTTTCAAGAGCCCATTTAACCTTTTCTTTGATCTCCTTTTTGTCATTTACACCGATAAGTTTCAGTCCATAAGCAATATTATCATATATAGACATTGGGAAGGGGGTTGGCTTTTGGAAAACCATCCCTATTCTCCTTCTAAGGGTGTAAATATCTATATCTTTGTCGTATATGTTTTTCCCATGGAAGAGTATCTCGCCCTCGACTCTAAAATCTGGAAGCAAATCATTTATCCTGTTAATACTTCTTAAAAGTGTAGATTTTCCACAACCAGATGGTCCCATTATTGCTGTGATTTTATTTTTGTATACTTTTAGATTGGCATTTTTCACCGCTTTCTTCGGTCCATAATATGCGCTGAGGTCTTTTATTTCTATGACAACTTCAGTAAAGTCTGAATTTCTCTGATTCATTTACCTTCCCTCCTAAATGCGAATGCTATTGTGTAAACTAATATTACAAAGAGGATCAATACAGAAGCTGTACCTTCTGCCATCCACCTTGCTTTTTCACCGTAAGCTGCTGCTAAGAAGTAAAGATGTGTAGGTAAGGTCATGGCGGGTGATAATAAGCTTCTTGGCAAGTCTGTGGCGTAAAAAACAGCTGCAGTCAATATTAGAGGTGCTGTCTCTCCTATTACTCTTCCTGCTGAGACCAGCGAAACTGTTATTATAGTCTTTTTTACAGCCGGTAAAAGCATTTCAAAAATTACTTCGCTCTTTCTTGCGCCAAGTGCGTAAGCAGCTTCCCTTAATTCTCTTGGGATCGCTCTCATTGTTTCATATACGGAAGATGAAATGACCGGTAAGACCATCAAAGACAGTGTAAGTCCTCCTGCGAGTATAGATGTTCTCATACCCATGGTGATACAGAAAAGTCCAAGCCCAAACAAGCCATAGACAACAGAGGGTATTCCGCTTAAAATAGTAACAACAAATTTTATATACTCCAGATTGTACTCGGAAAGTACCACACCAAGTAGTATACCAAGCGGTATACTAATTGCTAATGCTACGATTGTAATTAGGAAAGAACCCAGTATAGCAGGAAAAATACCGCCTGCTTTCATTCCATCCGTAGGAAACTGGGTGAAAAATTCTATGTTCCAGTATTTTAAACCGGGAATAAGTGCCAGTAAGAATAATATCACTATCAACGCGGATATTGAGTAGCTTAAAACTTTTAGAACCTTATTTGCTCTTGTGTCTTTTCTAGAGGCTTTGCTTGGATTTGTTAGTTCGTTCATTTTTTATGCCTCCTTAGTATCGATATTGAAATAGTCTCAAATATCGTTGAAAAAATGATAAGAATTAATCCAGCTGCGAATAA
Organism: Fervidobacterium sp.; assembly: GCA_026419195.1. Classification (NCBI taxonomy): domain Bacteria; kingdom Thermotogati; phylum Thermotogota; class Thermotogae; order Thermotogales; family Fervidobacteriaceae; genus Fervidobacterium; species Fervidobacterium sp. The sequence continues at coordinate 161,758 of JANZZV010000005.1, read as the reverse complement.
CGCATAATAATGCATCGAACCTTTTGCCGTTTCTGGCATTTCACTTGCGATTGCTGCTGTTAATGTTTTCATAGGATCTGTGAGTTTCTGTGGAACCATTGAAGCACCACCACCAAGAAGTAAAACGACTATAGTTTCTCCCACTATCCTGTTTGCTGTAAGAACGATAGCGTTTAGAATGCCTGGTAAGGCTGCTCTTGAAGTGATTTTCGTATACGTTTTGAACTCAGGAGCACCGAGTGCTGCACTTGCTTCTTCGATTTCTCGAGGTACACTATCAAGAGATTCGAGAATCAGTATCGTTGACAGTGGGATCGTAAGAAAAAACAAACCTATCAATGCCAGCAGTAAGTTTTGAGGTGAATAAATACCGATCTGTGGAAAGACGGGGCTTAAAAATCTGAGAAACACAAAAGCTATAATAACGGAAGGCACTCCTGAAAGATATTCAAAAAATCGTCTAATAACAGATTTTTCTTTTACACCGGCGTAACCGTGCAAGTAAATCGCTGTGAAGTAAGCAACTGGTACTACGATTAACGAACCAAAGACGGTGACAATCAAAGAATTAGTAATTAAGGCCCTCATACCAAATTCCGGTGGATCCCATACAGGATACCATTGATCAGAAAGAAAAAGTTCTGCCCCAACTTGCCTAAGGGCAGGAAGAGATTCTTTAATGAGATAAGCGTATATGCCAAAGAGAGCGCTTATGGCTAATATTGCTGATACACCAAGTAATGTTTTCCTACTTGCATCTTTTAGGTCTCTTTTCATATTTCTCTCCTTTCTAAACTACTTTGTGAACTAAAGTAGTTTTGTATTCCGAAAACTCTAAGAATGAAGGTAGCGGTGTTGTAACACCTACTACCCTCATATAATCTGATATAATTATACAACAAAATATCCTTGATTAGTTAATTGAATTTGTTATTATTATCATTTTATCATTACTGACCGAGAGCTGCGACAAATCCTGCCTTTTCTACAAGTTCTTGTCCTCTCTTTGACACAATAAATTTCAGATATTCGGCAACAGGACCTTCTTCTGGCCAACCATTTGTTACATCAACGAACACGAAAAGTGGTCTGGAAAGAGGATACTTACCGGCGAGTATATTTGTCTTGTTTGGAGCGATGTTATTTACTGTGAGTACTTTAACTTGGTTTGGATCGACGTAGCCAACACCGAAGTATGCTATTGAGAATGGCGTTTTTGCAACCGTTTCAAGTTCTGCCATTGATGATTCAAGCATTCTTACTCTTGGAGACATTTTCTCATCGCCAAGTACTTTTTCTTTGAAGACTTCAAATGTTCCTGAAGCAGTGTTTCTTGAGAATACTACAATATCTCTTGCTGGAAGGTTTGGATCAATTTGATTCCATCTTGTAATCTTACCTGTGTATATGTCTCTCAATTGTTGAATTGTTATGTTGGTTATTGGTAAGTCTTTGTGTACTACTATCGCAATACCATCCCAAGCAACGAGAATTGGAGCAAACCATTTCTTTGAATTAAACATGTTTTGAATCTCAGCGTCTTTAAGCCATCTACTGGAATTTGCTATGTCTGTAGTGTTGTTAAAAAGTGCGGCGATTCCCGTGGAACTACCTGCACCTTCCAATGTTACTTTTACATTTGGATACATCTTACTAAACGCTTCAACCCAAAGCTGAGCAACATCTAAGAGTGTGTTTGAACCTTTGATGACAAGTGTGTTTGCAAAGATACTCAATGAAAGCACTAACATCAAAATAGCAACTAAGAACCTTTTCATCACTAACACCTCCACGTATTAGGTTTATAACTTGCAGTTTTATTATCCTACCTAAATGTTTTGCGAAAATTTTGAATTGTTAAGAAATGTTAATTAGAACTGGAAATATTTCCAAATCTTATATTCACTAGTTAAAAGTTGCGATATAATAACAAAGGTGGTGAAAAAACGGTTTAAACATTTTAAAGTGGAGGTGCGAGTATGATTGAAAAGTTGAGAAAACTTAGTGTTTTATTTGTACTGTTTTATGTTGTGATTATGTTCGCGGGGACGGAACTTATCATTCACTACCATCGTTGGGATGGCAACTATGATGGTTGGAACCTTTGGATATGGTGGGTGGAGCCAATATCAAAAGAAGGTGCAGCCTACCAATTCACAGAAAGAGATGATTTTGGTGTAGTAGCAAGGGTAAAATTTAATGAAACTTTGACAAAAGTTGGTATAATTGTTAGACTTAGAGAGTGGCAAGAAAAAGATGTGGCAATGGATAGATTCATAACAGTAAAAGATGGTAAAGCGGAGGTGTGGCTGTTGCAAGGTATAGAACAAATTTACACTTCAAAACCTGATACAAGTCCAAGGGTACTTTTCGCTCAAGCAAGGGCGCAAGATGTCATAGAGGCTTATCTTACAGGTCAGGTTGATACAACAAAAGTTAGTGCAAAAGTTAGAGTTGAGGGAGTTGAAAGAAAGGTTGCAAGAATTGAAAAGGCAAACCCAACAGACATTTCCAAGACAAATCATGTTAAAGTTGTGCTGGCTGAGCCCATTAGACTTGATGAAGTGAATAAAGATATACAAGTTGAGATTGAAGGATACAAACCGGCAAGAGTAATAATGATGGAAATACTTGACAAAATCTATTATGATGGTCCTCTTGGTTTTGAATATACGCCTCAAAGGACAACGATTCGCGTTTGGTCTCCTGTTTCTAAAACAGTTGATGTTTTGCTTTACAAAAATTGGGATGATAAAGAACCAGCAAGAGTTGTTCCGATGAAGTCGATCGGTAACGGCGCATGGGAAGCGGTACTCGATGGCGATTGGGAAGGTTGGTTCTATAAATTGAGATATTTCAGTTACGGTGAATATCGAGAAGGAGTTGATTATTTCTCAAAAGCTGTTGCGAAAAACTCGGCAAAAAGTGCAATCATAGATCTGAAAAAAACCAATCCAAAGGACTGGGATAAAGATGTAAGACCTCCAATGCTTGCCTTGGAAGATGCCATAATATACGAGATACACATCGCAGATATGACTGGATTAGATAATTCTAATGTGAAAAATAAAGCAACGTACCTAGGTTTAACAGAAAAAGGAACGAGAGGTCCAAATGGAGTAACAACAGGACTTGATCATCTTGTCGAACTTGGTATCACTCATGTGCATATCCTACCAATGTTTGATTTCTGGACCGGAGACGAAGCAGAAAGAGATTTTGAAAAAAGCTACAACTGGGGTTATGATCCATACCTTTTCACAGTTCCGGAAGGTAGATATTCGACAAATCCGTTTAACCCGTACACAAGGATAATAGAAGCCAAACAGATGATAAAGACACTTCACGAGAATGGAATTAGAGTCATACTTGACATAGTTTTCCCACATACCTGGGGAGTCGGTGTAATGTCACCGTTTGATACGGCTGTTCCGTATTATTTCTACAGAATAGATAAAACAGGCGCTTATCTGAACGAAAGTGGTTGTGGTAATGTTATGGCAACAGAAAGACCAATGCTTAGAAAATACGTGATTGATACACTCAAATGGTGGGTACTTGAATATCATGTTGATGGTTTTAGATTTGACCAGATGGGACTTATGGACAAACAAACTATGCTTGCTGTTGAAAGGGAACTTCACAAAATTGACCCAACAATAGTGCTTTACGGTGAACCATGGGGCGGTTGGGGTGCACCTGTTAGATTTGGAAAGGCAGACGTTGGTGGTACAAAAATAGCGGCCTTTAATGATGAATTTAGAGATGCACTCAGAGGGTCGGTTTTTAATGCAACTGTTAAAGGATTTTTGATGGGGGCTCTTGCAAAGGAAACGGCAGTTAGAAGAGGTGTGGTGGGAAGTATAGAATATGATGAAGTTATAAGAAGTTTTGCAAAGGATCCAGAAGAGACAATAAACTATGTTGAATGTCACGACAATCACACTCTTTGGGATAAGAACTACTTGGCAGCGCAAGCGGATACAACGGTCAAATGGACAGAAGAAATGTTGAAAGATGCTCAAAAATTATCTGGTGCGATATTATTAACATCACAAGGTATACCATTCTTACACGCTGGTCAGGACTTCGGAAGAACGAAAAAGTTCGATGAGAATTCTTATAGTTCGCCAATTTCCATCAATGGACTTGATTATGCAAGAAAGGCAGAGTTCATAGACATGTTTAACTATTATAAGGGATTAATAGAATTAAGAAAGGCACACATTGCATTCAGACAAAGAACAGCGGAAGATATCAGAAAGAAAATATCCTTCTTGTCAACTCCAAGAAAGATGGTTGCTTTTGTCATAAAAGATGACCTAGATCCTTGGAAAGAAATATTGGTTATTTACAATGGTGATACAAAAGATCAAGAATATACACTTCCAGAAGGTACATGGAATGTTGTGGTAGATAAGAACAAAGCAGGTACAAATGTGCTTTATCAACTAAATGGTAAAATCACAGTTAAATCTACTTCAGCAATGGTTATGTACAAAGCTAGATAAAAACAAAAGTTATTGAAAAAGCTATAATATTTATGATATAATATCCCCAAGGAAAGGGGGTAGGAATATGCCCAAGAGAATTCTTGTAGTGGAAGATGAACCGAACATGAGATTATTGGTTACCGAAGAGCTTATTGACGCTGGATATGAGGTTGATGAAGCCGAGAATGCTGAAGAAGCATTGAGAAAATTTAGTGATAAACCATATGACCTCGTTACGATTGATATAGAGATGCCTGGCATGAATGGACTTGAATTGGCTGGAAAATTACGAGAAATTAAAAGGGAAGCAAAGTTGGTTCTCTTAACAGCTTATTCACATTACAAAAGCGATATGGCTTCATGGGCAGCCGATGCGTATGTTGTTAAATCCTCGGATTTGACAGAATTGAAGGAAGTTATAAGTAGGTTAATTAACATGTAATTCTGTGCCCACACCAAACGAAAAAGGGGTGGGCACACACCCCTTTTTCGTTATGTATTTTAGCATTTGAAACCTAAAGTCAGATTTGAAATTACCAAATTATATCCATTGCAAAAGCTAGAAATTGGAAGTAGTTCTACAAAATTTGGAAACCAGTTTTGGATATTCGGTATAAACAAACGGAGGTGTCAAAGTTGGATTACAAAGAGACTTTAAATTTACCACAAACTAATTTTCAAATGAAAGCGAATCTCGTTCAAAAAGAACCGAGTATTCTCAAATTTTGGGAGGAAAAGGAAATTTACGAAAAGACCTTACAAACTCGTCAAAATGCACCAAAGTATGTTCTCCACGATGGTCCACCGTATGCAAATGGTGATATTCACCTTGGCACCGCAATGAATAAGATTTTAAAAGACTTTGTTATCAGATACAAAACAATGCGTGGGTACAACGTTCCATATGTGCCAGGTTGGGATACTCATGGGTTACCAATTGAACATCGTGTTACAACAACTCTTGGTGAAGAAGCAAAAAACAAAAGCGCAGTTGAAATAAGAAAATTGTGTAAGGAATTTGCTCTAAAATATGTAGATCTACAAAGACAGCAGTTCAAAAGATTAGGTGTGAAAGGTGATTGGGACAATCCATATATAACTTTAACACCTGATTATGAATATCATATACTCGATGTATTCAAAACACTTGTTGAGAGTGGTAATGTTTACCGTGGTAATAAACCTGTCTATTGGTGTCCAACATGTAAAACAGCGTTAGCAGAGGCAGAGATTGAATACCATGATCACGAATCACCATCTATATACGTTAAATTCCAAATGATAGAAGATCCAGATACATATATAGTTATATGGACAACAACGCCTTGGACAATTCCAGCAAATGTTGCTATTGCACTTCACCCGGACTATACATACGTTAAAATAAAAGTAGATAACGAGTACTGGATTGTAGCTGAAGGATTATTGCAGAGATTTGCTGCAGAAACAAATATAGCTTTCGAGTTAGTTAAAAAATTCCAAGGAAAAGAAATAGAAGGTAAGTTAACGAAACATCCACTTTACGACAGGAATTCTGTTGTTGTTCTTGCTGAATACGTTACTTTAGAAGATGGTACAGGGTGTGTTCACACAGCACCGGGGCATGGTGAGGAAGACTATCAAACTGGTTTAAAATACAATTTACCAGTTTTGTCACCAGTAGATGATGAAGGAAGGTTTACTAAGGAGTCTGGAAAATACGAAGGAATAAAAATCTGGGATGCCAATAAAATTATTGTAGATGATTTAAGAAATGCAAATGCACTTATAAAAGTTGGAAAAATAAGCCATAGTTATCCACATTGTTGGCGTTGTAAAGGTCCTGTGATGTTTAGGGCAACACCACAATGGTTTATTTCCGTTGATAAGAATAATCTCAGACGGAAAGTACTTGAGCAGATCAAAAATGTTAAATGGTATCCAGCTTGGGGAGAGAATAGAATAACTGCCATGGTGCAGGAAAGACCAGATTGGACAATATCAAGACAAAGGGTTTGGGGAGTTCCAATCCCAGCTGTGATGTGTAAATCCTGTGGAGAAGTCATTCTTGATCCAAAAGTTGTAGAGTATTTTGCAAACATAGTTAAGGAAAAAGGAACGGACGCGTGGTTTGAATTGGATGTAAAAGAGCTTATCCCACAAGATTTTGCGTGTCCAAAGTGTGAAGGTAAAGAATTCGAAAAAACATACGATACTTTGGATGTCTGGATAGATTCTGGTTGTTCGTGGGAGGCCGCGGTACGCTCAAAAGGGGAAAAATACCCAGTTGATCTGTATTTAGAAGGTGACGATCAGCACAGAGGCTGGTTCCAAAGTTCTATTTTCCTTGCCACTGCAAAGAGTGGCTGCGCTCCTTTTAAATCTGTTGTTACTCACGGTTTCATAAAAGATGAGCAAGGTAGAAAAATGAGCAAATCACTTGGAAATGTCATCGATCCGATGGATATTGTAGGTAAGTACGGGGCAGACATATTGAGGCTTTGGGTTGCAAGTACAGATTTCTTCGATAACATAAGAGTTGGGAAAAGTATAATAGAGCAGCAGGTAGAGGTTTACAAGAAATTAAGAAACACTCTAAGATATCTTTTAAGTAATCTGTATGATTTTTCACAAAATGATATTGTACCGTATGAAAAACTCTTACCACTTGATAAATGGGCGCTTGGTAGATTACAAAAATATATTGATCAGGTAACCAAATTCTTTGAAGAATTTGAGTATTCAAAAGTATACAACGCAACTGTTAAATACTGCACAACAGAGTTGAGTGCGATCTACCTGGATATACTAAAAGACAGACTTTATGTTGAAGCGAAAGACTCGATTTACAGAAGATCTGCACAAACTGTTTTGTATTATATACTTGAAGCACTTGTTAAAATTCTCGCACCAATAATGCCATTTACTACAGAAGAAGCATACCAAGAAAGTCCATTGAAAAGATACGAAAGTATTCATCTCGAGTATTGGCCTGAAGTGAAAAATGAATTTATTGATGAGAAATTACTTGAAGAATTCCAGCACTTGTTATTAGTCAGAGATGACGTATTAAAAGCTCTTGAAAATGCAAGAGCGTCAGATATAATTGGGCATTCTCTTGATGCACATGTTTTGATAGAAGCGAAGAACCCTGAGATACTGGAACTGATGGTGAAATACCGCGCGATTTTAGATGAGTTCTTCATAGTCTCTAAGGTATCTTTTGTAGATAGGCTTCCTGAGAGTAGTTTAAATGGGCAGTTTGTAAATGTTTACGTTGAACATGCTGATGGTAAGAAATGCCAGCGATGCTGGAAATACAGCCCTGAAACTGGTAACGATGAGTCATACCCCGACACTTGTCCAAGGTGTAGTGCTGTTTTGAAAGGAGAAAGAAAGTAAAAAATGACGTTTGAAAAAAAATCTGAAGTTTCTTTCAGAAAACTCATAAAACTTGGAATAGTCTTACTAATTTTGTCCTCGGTGGGGTTTGCCACCGGGGAATCTCTTAGATTACCTCCTAAAATGGGCGTAGAAAGAATTGAGATAAATAGAACTTTCAACATTGATGGTAAGAAATATTATTTCTCCTTTTTGGATGGTATGTTAATTGACGATGGAGTAAGGAGAGTTACCATTGATGGTAAGGATTACTTAGTTGAAGTTAGAACTTCACCGCAGAAAGATACTATTGAAATATCAACCTCACCGTATGCATACATGTTTAATAAAGAGGTAAGAATATTTAATCCAGAAAATCGTTCTTTAAAACCTACCTTAGTTGGGAAAGATGTAAAGTTGGCGGACTACCCACAGATAGCACTTTTCCAAGATGATTTTAACAATATTGTTGATGCTATCTTCATATTTCCACTTTTGGAAAAACTCGATATACTTGATTCTCAGTTGCCTATAACAAATATTACAGGACGAAAGTTTTTACTCTCTTCAAAATCTCCGTACAGAATACTTAGCAAAGTGCTGATCACTGATAAAAATGGACTAATTCTTGAAGAAGGAGTGACTTTAATAAATACGCTCAACTCTGAACTAACCATCAAAGGAACGTTTATAACAACAGGACCTATAAGTATCATTGGAAGTGGAACGTTGAATATTTCAGACAAAGGTATTCTTTACCTGAAGGGAAATGCATACAACACAGACATTATGTCTGACAGAGGTGCGTTGGTTTTTTTAGATGGAGCAACCGCAAATAACGCAAATTTGTCTATGACTAATTTTGTAATAATAAGAAAATCTCAGTTGGAGAAGGTCTCAGTAAATGGTGCTTACGCCTTGTACATAATAGATTCTAACATTCAAAATTTGAGCATACAAAATTGTGGAACTGTGTTCATTGTACGCTCAAACATACAATCTTCATCAATTACCACATTATCAAGAGCAATAATCAGTGATTCGTATTTTGGCAATTTGCAAACTTCGGATCTCTCAGAGGCAAATGTTATTAACACAACTTTGGATTCAGCAAGTATTTTCAGAGGTGCTGTATTAAAAGCTAAAAACTGTCAGATAAATTTGCTTGTTTTGGAAGATTATTCAATAGTCTACACGTTTAAAACAAAGATAAGTCAATTAAAACATCACAATGCCAAGTACTATATTTTGGAGAGTAAAGTTGAAAAAGTTTTTTCCCAGTAGTTTAGCTAGTTTTTTTGTAAATAGTTTGAAACCGAGTTACTTTTACTTAGCTGAATTTGAATTTACATGGATGGGTAATGGATGGGTATTAAAATAGAAACTTTTAATGAAAAAAGGTAGGCGGATGCCTACCTTTTTTGAATCATAATTCAAACGTATTTCCGCCTTTGGAAAGATTTCTCATTTCATCTTTTATTTTAACTGTTAGTTCTCTATCTGTGGTGATTTCCAACGTTGTTTTCTGTTCTTTTACTATCTTTACGTTAATATGCGCATCTTTATAATTGATCTTGAACTCGAGTTTTTTCCAGTTTTCTGGTAACCACGGATTGAATTCGAGTATACCTTGACTATTAAGTGTCATGCCGCCAAATCCGTTGACAACACACTGCCATGCACCGCCTGCGGAAGCTGCATGAAATCCGTTGTTTGTATTTCCTTGGTTATCCTCAAGGTCTACAAGCACCGTTTTCATAAAATATTTATACGCGTTATGTGTGTCACCAACTTTGAGTCCCATTATTGAATACATCGATGGACTGAGTGAGGATTTGTGCATTGTGCGTCTTTCGTAGTATTCATAGTTAATTTTCATTTCCTCTTTGTCAAATTCCTCTGGAAGAACAAGCATAAGCATCACAACGTCTGGCTGTTTTATCAATTTAGTTTCTCCAAGCTTAGTCAAATCGACAGTTTTTGGCCATTTTGGTAGTCCGTTCTCATCCCATTCGGTTATTTCATGTTCCTCAAGATCAAAATATCCTTCAAATTGTTCTATTAGCTTTTCATTCTCTTTCTTTGGTATGTAAATCTTTTCCGCTATTACTTTCCAGTTTTCAACTTCCTCATCGGTTAATCCGAGGTAATTTTTCAGCTTCTGGAATTTTACTAAATCTTTTTCCCTTAGCCAATTGTAAAATTCGATTGCTTTAATCATATTCCATTTTGCTAAGTAATTTGTGTAAACGTTGTTGTTAACATGTTCATGAAACTCATCGGGTCCTATAACTTTATTTATTTCATACCTATCTTTTTCCTTATTGTATTCAACTCTGGATGCCCAGAATTTAGCAGTTTCGAGGAGCATTTCCACTCCGTAATCTTTCATGAACTGTTCATCACCAGTTACTACAAAATAATGTACAAGTGCAACAGCAATATCTGCGTTTATATGGTACTCTTCATCCCCTGTCCAAATCCTGACTGGATTGCCAAGGTAATCTTCTCCCCACTTAGGTGTTACTTCGCTACCATCATCAGCGGATTCCCATGGAAACTGTGCACCTTTGTATCCATTTATTTGGGCATTTCTTCTTGCACCGTTCAGTGTGTTATATCTGTAAAGGAGCAAGTTTTTTGCATATTCTGGTAGTGTATAGAGAAAAAATGGAAACATGAATATTTCCGTGTCCCAAAAGACATGTCCCTTGTACCCTTCTCCATGTAATCCACGAGCACCTATACTTACTCTTGGATTATCCGGTGCGCAAGCGTAAAGGTGGAATACATTGAATCTTATACCTTGCTGAGCTGCTTCATCACCTTCGATTATGACGTCAATCCTATTCCAAATTTCTTCCATATGCAGTTTGTGTTTTTCTAATTCTTTGTCAAATCCTTCAATGATGAATTTTTCGAGTTCACATTTTGCATCTTTGAGTGTTTCAAGCGATTCAAAAGAAGTAAAGACTGTACCGAGTTTTTCAATTATTATTGATTCCTTTTCAGAGACAAATATTGTATATATCTCTACTGGTTTATAGGTAACTTCCCTATATTTTCTAAATTTTAATAAGTTTTCTCCTTTGCTATTCCTTGCACATATCATTGTTGCAAATGATATTTCATGTCCCTTATCATTTGTTTTAACTGTTGTGGCTATACCTGGTTGTAAATCTTTTATTTTACAAATTTTGTAATGTTGTACCTTATTGTATGGATCGAGTAAACCGTTAAATGTTGTTGTGTCTATAGAATTTTCAACCATTATTTTACCGGAAAAGTTGACAGGAGTTATTTTGTATTTAACACCAAATCGATGTATGCTAACTCTACTTACAAACCTTGTGGATTCAATAGCGAGTATTTTGTCTTTTACCTTAACTTCGTACTTTGAATTTAAAGTACCATTTTTCATATCAAGTTTTCTTTCATAGGAGAGAATCTCAACATTATCCAAGTTCAAAGCTGTACCATCAACATATATGGTGAACTCAAGTGGGTCAGGTAAATTGACAAGTTCTGTAACTTGTGCTTCTGATTTGTCAAATATACCTGCTATGTAAGTTCCTTTCATAACATTTTTTGAAAATTCTTCTGTACCTCTCAAACTCAAATAACCGTTTGCAAGTGTAAAAAGTGTTTCGTACACATAGTTATCTTTGTAATCGTAACTTTTCCTCAGGACTTCCCACACTTTATCTTCCCTCCAATCTTGGAAATTTAGAATTCTATCAGTTCAATGCCACACGATTGAAGCGAAGTAACTACTTTGTCGGCTCCTCTTAATATCTCAGGGTTTCCTACACCGATAACTTTCATACCCGCTCGTTTTGCTGCTTCAATACCAGCGACGGCGTCTTCGAAAACACAACAATCGCTGGGTTGAATGTTCAATTCTTGAGCTGCCTTCAAGAATACTTCAGGATCAGGTTTTGCCTTTGTTATCTTTGTACCATCAACAATGACATCGAAAAACGTCGATAAATTTATACGATTTAGAATAGTCATCGTATTCTTACTTGCCGAACCGATCGCTATTTTTATTCCATTTCTTTTAAGTAACTCGAGAAAATCTTTCACACCCGGTAATATCTCTTCTTCTGTCATATTACTTATGTACTCGACATACCAATTATTTTTCTTTTCTGCAAGTTCTTCCTTCTTCTTTTGATCATCTATCTTTATTCCTCCAACAGACAAGAGTATTTCAAGTGATTCCATACGGCTAACGCCTTTCAATCTTTCATTATCCTTTTCGGTAAATTCGAAACCAAGTTCTTGTGCAAGCCTTTTCCACGCAAGATAGTGGTATTTCGCAGTATCTACAATTACTCCGTCAAGGTCAAAAATGCATGCTTTAACTCTTCCCATCTGACTGACCTCCCTCTTAACCTTTTACTGCAACAGCTTTTCCAGTTTCTATGAAATACTTTTGGAAAGATAGGAATATTATTATCATGGGTATCGTCATGAAAATGGAAGCTGCCATCATATATTGCCAATAAGTATAGTAGGAAGTTTTGAAGAAGTTCAAACCAAGTGTTAAAGTGTACATTTCTTTTCTGCTCATTATTATTAATGGCCATTGGAAGTCATTCCATGCTCCAAGGAAAGTGTATATAGCAAGTGCACTTACAGCCGGAAGTGCATTTGGTAAGACTATCTTGAAATAAGTTCTGAGGATTCCTGAACCATCAATACGTGCCGCTTCTTCGAGCTCTTTTGGAAAGTTTAGAAAGAACTGTCTCATCAAAAACAAACCAAAAACGTTCGTTAACTTTGGTAAGAAAAGACCTGTATAAGTGTTTATTAGTCCATATCTAACCAGTAAGTTGTATTGAGGAATTAGAGTTACCTGTCCTGGTACCATCATTGTTGCAAGAAACAGTGTGAACCAGACATTTTTAAATGGAAAATTCAACCTTGCAAATGCATATCCACCAAGTGAATTAAGTAATATATTTCCTATTGTCAACAGTCCTGCATAGACTATCGTGTTCCAAAGCCATCTTCTGTAAAGAGGAACTACCTCGAATATGAGTTTATAATTGGCGAATGTCAAAGGAGAACCAAAAGCTGATGGTTTTGGGAAAAGTCTTATCCTTGGTGGCCAATCGAATATATTAACCCCCTTTTCATTACCTTGGCTGTCAACGTACGTAATTGGTGTCAAAGAGACGAGAATTGCCCATGTAAACGGAAACAAGGTAGCAATTGCGTATGCAATTAATATTAAGTAAGAAACAACGATAGACCAATTGTTTTTTTCGGGTTTGTTATCCATTGAAATCACCACCTACGGAATGTTTACTGAACTTTGAAGATGCTTACCACTTCAGCCTTCCCTTTTTTAATACTTTTTATTATTACATCAGTAAGGGCTTCTCTGTTCTGATCAAACCTTATGTTACCTGTCACACCTGTATAATTTGTTGTAATCAAAGCGCGCCTTATCTCTTCCGGATTCAAAGAATTTGCTCTTTTTATTGAATCAACTACCACCATATAAGCATCATAGCCGTAAGCAACAAGGTAAGATGGTTCTCCACCATATCGGCTTTTGTACTTTTCAACAAATGAAGGTGTCTTATCAGAAAGTTTAGCTTTGGTATCAAACATACTTGAGAAATAAACGTTTTCAGCAGAACTGTCCAACTCCAGATAAAACAACGGCGCATCCCAGGTATCACTGCCCAATATATTTTGTTTCATACCAAGACTTCGTGCCTGATTTATAATCAGAGCACCCTCATAACCAGTTGGCGTTGGAGCAAAAAGTACATCTGGTTTAGCGCTGGCTATGATGTTAAGCTTATTCTTAAAATCTCTTTCACCGCTTTTGTATGACTCTACGGCAACGACTGATTTATCGTTTTTAGTCTCCTTCACAAACGCTTCTCTAAACGCATAGGCGAGTCCTACAGAATAATCATTTCCTGAATCGTAAAGTATTGCCGCTGTTTTGGCACCGAGACTTTTAATTGCGTACTGCGCCATAGCTTTAGCCTGCGTGTTGTTGTTGAAACATATTCTAAAAACAAAAGGCTTGTTAAATGTTGCCATAGGACTTGTGTCCGTTGGTATTACATAAGGTATTTTCATTTTGTTTGCCATATCTGTGGAGGGGATATTCAGTGAACTATCGTAACTTCCAATAATTACAATAGCTTTATACTCCTTTACCAAACGCTCAACAATCTTTTCCGCCTGTGTTTTGTCGCTGTAATTATCGAGAATCATAAGTTTTATTGGCTTGCCAAGAACAGATTTAACCTCTTCATAAGCCATCGAGATACCTCTAAGTATATATTGTCCATACTCAGCAAATTTTCCACTCAATGGTTGTGTGACTCCGACCACAATTTCCTGAGCAAATGTTATATTCCAAAAGAACAGAACGAAGAGAACAAAAAGAAAGATATTAACCTTTACTCTCACACAGCAAGCCTCCCTCAATATTCTTCTTTGATTACTTTTCTTTGAACAAGTGACAACAGCAAAATAACTGCAAAAAGTACAACTGCAAGTGCGCTTGCATATCCCATCTTTCCATATTCAAATGCATTTTTATAGATGTAAAAAGATATTGTTATATTTCTCAGGCTTCTTATCAAGAAATATATTTGGTCAAACACTTGCATACAACCTATTGTTCCCATAATTGAGACAAACACAATTTGTGGTCTTAACAAAGGGATTGTGATTTTCCAGAACGTTTGCCAACCATTTGCTCCATCTATCTTTGCCGCTTCGTATATGCTTGATGGAATATCTTGTAAACCCGCCAAAAATGTAACCATAAAATATCCAGCTGTGGACCAGATGTTCATTGCCATAATTGCAAAAAGTGCAATGTTTGGCTCGTTTAAGTAATCTATTGGTTGAAACCCAGCCCATCCAAAGAGACTGAGTAATATTTTATTCAATATGCCAGGTTTAGAGTATATAAGCCAAAAAATCATAGATAACGCCGCCGAAGAGGTTATAGCAGGCAAAAAGAAGATAGACTTAAATAGATTTACTCCCTTTATCTTTGAATTAGCAGCGACTGCAAGGATTATTGCCAATAATGTTTGGACTGGGACAACTATTAGAGAATAAAGTATGGCATTCCAGAAAGATGTGTAAAAATACATGTCTTTGAACATCTGTCTAAAATTTTCGAGACCAACGAATTTTGGAATATACCTTGTGAATCTTTTACCGTCGTTTCTTACATATTTCTTTAAAAATTCAGAAATTTTTATCTCCTTCGGCAATTTTTGAGCTTTGTAATCATTTATCAAATTAAGTGAGTCAAAGTTTTCTTTTATTATCTTTTTTTCCTCTTCACTTAGCTTAACGCCAACATCAATTTCTACGAAGCTTACAGGGTCGAAAAATTTGATTATTTCATCAACTTTGTAGTTTTTCGCTTCTTCTCTGAGAATTCCTGTATGAATCTCCAAAGTATCGTATGGATTAAAATAATATGTAAATTTCCTTGCCTCAAGTGGCTGATAGTCTGTGAGGCTGTAATAAAACGCTGCAATTATAGGGTATATTGTGAATATAAGCACTGTTAAAATGATCGGTGTCGCAAATATATATCCGACAATTGCTTCCTTAGTTTTATACTTCATAAGCACAACCTCCAACAGGTTTTAATAAAGGGGAGGCGAGAGCCTCCCTCACCATAATTAGAATTAACTTAGATACTTACTTTCCTATCCATTTGTTGTAGTTTGTTTCGATTAATCTTACTGCTTCATCAACTGTTAGTTTATTGTAGAACAAGTCTTTGAGTAAAGAGTTAATTTGATCGTTTGCGGTTGCGAATAATCCTGTTGGTGTTGAAACCTTCCAAGGTACACCGTATTCGGCACCTTTGTAGAATACTTGTTTAATAGGATCTTTATCTTGCGCTGCTATTGATTTTCTTGACGCAAGCACTCCAGCGCCTTCAACAAATATCTTTTGACCTTCTGTTACCAAGAACTTGAGAACTTCCCAAGCGGCATCTTTGTTTGGAGTTGCCCTGTTAATTGACCATGCAACTGTGTAAATCATTGTTGCTTTCTTTATTCCTTTTGGCATCTCAACTATACCCATTTTCTTAAATGTATCTGGGAACGATCCTTTCATGAAACCAACTGTCCATGGACCTTCCATAACAACAGCGCACTTTTCTGTAGCTATAGCTTCGCCAAGCCAACCAGAACCAAGTGCTGATGGTTCTTTTGCAACTTTGTGCTTTACAACAAGATCAATGTAAAATTGGATCGCCTTTTTTGAGTTTGGTTCACCAAGGGCAGTGGAAAGATCAGGTTTAACAAGTCTTCCACCGAAGCTGATGATGAATGGTATAAGTCTGTTAAAGTCGGGAGCAAGCCCAAGTGGAGTATCATAACCAGCTTTCTTAAGCTGGAGGAGTTTGTTAAGGAATGTATCCCAAGTTTCATCGTTTGTAAGGTATGGTACTTTGTATTTATCGAATATTTCTTTGTTGAACCAAAGTGCAAGTGTTGAGAAGTCTTTTGCTATACCATAAAGTCTGTTTTGGTATTTGAATGCATCAATAAGTGATGTGTAGAAATCGTTCAAATCAAAGTTATCCCTTTTTACGTATGTATCAAGTGGAAGCAATACATTCGCTCTTGCAAGTTCTTCGAAAACGTAAACATCAACGTAGAAAATATCTGGACCTGTACCACCCGAAAGTCTTGTCATAAGAACTTGTTTGTAATCGCCAGCGATAGGTTCCCAAACTACTTCGATGCCTTTTTGCTTGCCGATCGTAGAGTTGAAAGTTTCGACTGCTTTTTTGATAGTAGCTTCTTCAACAGGGTTTCCGGGCCAACCAGAGATAGTTACCTTTGTTGCCGCCATCAAACCAACTGAGAGTAAAACTGCCAAAAGTACCGTTACTAACCTTTTCATACCCTTCGACCTCCCTCTTTTGAAGTAAGGAACTTTTTTGTTCCCCTAAGAATCAATTTAGTTTTTACCACTTCAGAACTCACTCTTTTATTTAAAGAAAGCATGTGCAACTTATGTGCTACCTTCTCGCCAATTAGCTCTATGTTCTGGTCCACTGTTGTTAGACCTGCTATTTCCGACAAAAGAATATTGTCGAAACCAACTATAGGTATGCTTATTCCATCTTCTTCACATGCTCTCAAAGAAGCGTAAGCCATCACATCGGAAGTACAAAAAATCCCATCTATCTTTTCAATATACTTTCTTACAATTCTCTTAACCAATTCATCGTCATAATAAGCATATTCTTTAAATATAACTATTTCTTCATCCATTCCTTTCAGTCCAGTTTCAAAACCAGCGTAGCGTTCACGTTCAAAAGGCAAAGAAGGATCACCACCAACAAAAAGAAGGCTTTTGCATCCAATTTCTTTAAGATGTTCCCCAGCTTGGTACCCACCCGAAAAATTATCAGAATCTACAAACACAAAATTGTTCTTGTTGTTTCTTCCAACGCATACAAACGGGATTTTCATGCTATTTAATAGCTCAACTCTTGGATCGTCATCTTTTAAATCCATGAGTATAAAACCATCGACGAGTTTTGAAAGAACAAAGTTTTTATAGTAATCAATAACATCACCATCAGTAAAAACATCAACAATCAACTTAAGCTTGTGTTTTGAAAAATAATTAACAGCTCCTTTCAAAAATTTGGCCACGTAGGAATCTTCAAAAACTCTCTCAACTCCACTCATTACAGTAAGTGCAAAAACACCCGTTCTTTTTGTTCTCAGAGATTTGGCAACTGCATGTGGTGTATACCCATATTTTTGCGCTATCTCTAAGACCTTTTGTCTTGTTTGCGGATTCACCTTCTGTGGTTCGTTGAAAACTCGTGATATTGTCGCTACGGAAACCCCACATAAACTTGCAATTTCTTTTATTGTCATACTGATTTTCACCTTCTTTTACCTTTGTTGTTTATTAATGTAATCGATTACAGTAATCGATTACATTGCTAATATATCACTATTGTGGCAATTTTTAGAAATCTATTCTACCGTGACTAATAACGGAACTTTCTCTATTCTGGTATTTTTTTTCTCCTATCTTTGTTGTTCTTTGTTTTTCCTGATTTTTCGTGGTAATTTATAAGCTATCTAAGAGGAAAGTTGCGAATGGAAGGGCGAGTTTAAGTAGGGGAAACTTTTAGTTTTTCATGTCTTTTTAGCTATGGACAAAAGATAATCTACAATGTCTTGAAAATTCATTTTTTCTTTTACACCCTGTCTAAGGAATTTATTTATTTCGTCAATTAATTCTATAGATTTATCTATTTTTGGGTTTGTTCCTTTTTTATACGCTCCAACATCTATTAAATCTTTTGCATCATAATATGTAGCCATGATGTCTCTTAAAATTCGGGAAGCTTGTAAATGTTCAGGCTTTGCGATATCTGGCATAAGCCTACTTATGCTCATCAATACATCGACGGCAGGAAAATGGTTCATTTCAGCAAGTTTTCGAGATAATATTATATGTCCATCAACTATACCGCGTACAGTATCGGAAATCGGTTCGTTGAAGTCATCAGCTTCTACAAGCACGGTATATATACCAGTTATACTTCCTTTATCGGAATTACCAGCTCTTTCAAGTATCTTTGGAAGTTGTGCAAAAACACTTGGTGGATATCCCCTCGTCGTTGGTGGTTCACCAATGGCAAGTCCCACTTCTCTTTGAGCCATTGCCCATCTTGTTAGGGAATCGACCATTAACATAACGGTGTAACCTTTGTCTCTAAAGAATTCAGCTATGGTTGTTGCGGTTAGTAATGCTTTAATTCGTAGTAACGCTGGTTGGTCAGACGTTGATACAACAACAACTGAACGTTTTATTCCATCTTCACCTAAGTCTTTCTCCAAAAATTCTCTGACTTCCCTTCCTCGTTCGCCTATCAGAGCTATTACATTTATATCAGCTGTTGTATTTCGAGCTATCATACCAAGCAATGTACTCTTTCCCACTCCACTACCAGCAAAGATTCCTATACGTTGTCCTTTACCGAGAGTAAGGAATCCATCTATAGATCTAACTCCAACAGGCAGAGGTTCAAGGATGCGTTTTCTTACAAGTGGGTTAGGTGCTTCGTTTATGATTTGTCTATATTCTTTCAAGATCAATCTTTTTCCGTCGATAGGTCTCCCAAGTGCATCGATAACTCTGCCTTTTAATTCTTCACCAACTGGTACACTTACAGTCCTTCCTGTTCTTATCACTTCACAACCTTTTTTCAAGCCAGTCACATCTTCAAGTGGCATTAAGACTGTAAAATCCTCTTTGAAACCAACTACTTCAGCAAGCACCTTTTTGTTACCGACTAATATTTTGCAAAGTTCACCGAGTGCAGCGTCGGGTCCTCGCGATTCTATTGTTAGACCTATTATTTTTTGAACCTCACCTATGTAATCGTATGGATTTATTTTCTTCACTTTGTTTTGTACAATTTCAAGAATTTTTATACTCTCACTTATCTTGCTCGTAATCTCAGCACCTCACTTTTCCGTTTTAAATACTTCTTCGAATATTTCATCGAGTAATGTGAACTGAAATTTTAATGTAGTATCCATGGTACCCAAGTCTGTTTCTGCAATTACACCGTACGAAACGGAATCGTTTGGAACTATTTCGTATCCCTTTGATTTTATTTCATTGATTAGATCTTTTTCAAGTAGATTTAGATCGTCCGGGTTGATGTGTATTCTCACTTTTGTTGCTCCAATAACGTGAGCTAATACTTTTTCTAATTTCCTTTTTGTAACCTCTGGATCTATTTGCTTTTCAAGAAATTTTTCTATCAGTGTGCTGCTAATATTTGACAATTTTTCTGCGTAATTGGACAATAGCTCGTCAAAAATATTTTCGAAAGACTGCAGTATTTTTATCATCCTGTCCTGGTATTGTTTTTTGCTTATTTGAAGCTCTTGTTTTGTCTGTTCCAAGATGTTTTGTGCTTGTTCGTTTGCTTGTTGTATTATTTTGTTGTACTCTTCCTGAGCTTGTAGTATTATTTCGTTTGCTTTTTGTTGGGCTTGAAAAACAATTTGCTCAGCCTCTTTGTTTGCTCGAGCAACCATTTCCATTAATTCTTTTTGTTTTTCATCTTCTTGTGTTGACTCATTTGTTTTCAAATGGTCTACTTTGGCTTCAATTCTTAACGGTGCATCAAGGTAAACAAATCTTTTGCGAATTAGCACCCATATCAACTCCTAATTAAACTCCATTTCGAAGATATTATACCACATGTTAATGAAAAGATCTTGTAACACTTAATAAAAAACGCTGGGAAGGTATCCCCAGCGCTTGTTTATCTTGTTTAATACGTGAATCAATATTCAAGTTGTTTAATTCCCTTTTCAATTATTTCCTTAGTGTCTTTAGCTATCATTAATTCCTCGTTAGTTGGTACGATCAGGACTTTAACTTTTGAATCCGGTGTTGAGATAATTCTTTCTTCACCTTTCACATTGTTTTTCTCATCATCTATCTTTATTCCGAGGTATGAGAGATAATTTTCGCATACCTCTTTTCTTGTCACGGGTGAATTTTCACCAACGCCCGCTGTGAAGGCAATAGCGTCAACACCATTCATCGCCGCTACATAAGCACCTATGTATTTGGCTATTCTGTATTCGTATATGTCTAACGCTAATCTACACACTGGATCTCCTTCAAGTGCTTTATCCTCTATATCTCTCATGTCTGAACTAAAACCATCTGTTAGTCCGAGTACCCCACTTTTTTTGTTCAATATCGTGTAAACTTCTTCTGCTGTTAATCCTTCTCTTTCCATTAGGAATGTGACAATCGATGGATCAATATCTCCAGAACGAGTTCCCATAACAAGACCTTCAAGTGGGGTGAATCCCATTGATGTATCGATGCTACGTCCATTCATAACTGCAGCAACGGATGCGCCATTACCAAGATGGACAGTTATTATTTTTGATTTATGATAATCAAGTCCCAGTATCTGGGCAGTTCTCATTGATACATATCTATGGCTTGTACCGTGAAAGCCGTATCTTCTGATCTTATATTTTTTGTAATATTCGTAAGGAATTGCATAGAGATAAGCCTTTGCTGGCATTTTGGAATGGAAGGCTGTATCAAAAACGGCAACGTTCGGGACATTTGGCAAAAGTTTCATCATTGCTCTTATACCCATTATATTTGGTGGATTATGCAGTGGTGCAAGGTAAGAATACTCTTCGAGAGCTCTCATGACTTCATCATCTACAAGTACAGAACCGGAAAATTTCTCCCCACCATGAACTACTCTGTGACCTACGGCATCGATTTCTTTCAAATCCTTTACACCGCCAAGTTTTTCGTCAACAACAAGTTCAAGAACATATCTGAGTGCCTCTTCGTGGTCTTTCATCGGTTTCTCGATGACTGTTTTTTGATCATCTTTTTTGTGGACTATTCTGCTACCAGGGATTCCAATTCTTTCTGCAAGTCCTTTACAAAGAACCTGCTCTGTATCCATATCAAGAAACTGGTACTTGATTGAAGAACTTCCACAGTTAACAACGAGTACTCGCACAAAAAATCCCTCCTGTTATAGGCGATAAAAATTTCATGCTTTGCCTGCACATCCAAGGAACTCGAGTCTATTCATCACAACTTCTTTTACAAGTTTTTTTCCTGCTCCAAGGTAGTGTCTTGGATCGAATTCTTTTGGATTTTCTTTCAAATATTTTCTGAGCCCGGCGATAAAGGCTATTCTTAAATCTGTGTCGGTATTAACTTTGTTTATACCAAGCTCTACGCATTTTTTCAACTCTTCTTCAGGTACTCCTTTTGCACCACCAAGATCTGCACCGTATTCTTCCGCCATCTTTACATATTCCGGAAGGACACTTGAAGCTCCGTGTAAAACAAGAGGTATTCCGGTGAGTTGCTTTACTTTTCTAAGTCTTTCAAAATCAAGCTTTGCTTCACCTTTAAACTTAAACGCACCGTGGCTTGTGCCAATAGCTGGTGCAAGGAAATCAATGTTTGTCTCTTCCACAAATAGGTTTGCCTGATCAGGATCCACAAGTACATTTTCAGCCGCTGAGACATTGTCTTCGACCCCTGCTAATTGTCCAAGCTCAGCTTCTACCGAGACACCTGCAGCATGGGCAATCTTAACTATTTCTTTTGTTTTCTTAATGTTTTCTTCAAAAGGTTCTTCTGAGGCATCAATCATTACAGAAGAATAACCTGCCTTTATCGCTGCTATTATATACTCAAAGTGCTTACCATGGTCAAGGTGCAACGCAATTGGTATATCAACACTATCTGCAAATAATCTTACTAATTCGACAAAATATCTTGCGCCCTTAAATATGTCACCGTTTCCTGCATACTTTATTGCACCTTCGCTTGTTTCAATGATCAACGGTGCTTTTTTCTCAACTGCTCCTTCCAAGATAGCATGGAAAAACTCCATGTTGTTGATGTTAAAAGCTGGGACTGCATAGTATTCTTTACTTGCCTTTTCGAGAATATCCTTTGTGTTAACGTACATACTTATCTACCTCCTTAAGAATACTGAGAATATTACTACAGCAAAATCTTGTATAATTATACCATACAAGATTTTATTAAGAAAGAGAAAACTACCTGCCTTAATCGGCAGGTAGTTTTCTTTTTTAGTGTTTATTCATTCTGAATTCTATAGGCTTCTCTATTTTTAAACGCTTCGTATTCAAGATCTGATAATTTCTCAAGTTTCTCTTCGATTTTCTTTATTTCATTGATACTGGACTTTGTGGCTGGCTTTTTTGGAGCAAATGCTACACAACTATCTATGTAAGGTTGTATAGAGATGTCAAAAGTACCTATCTCTTTTGCTTTGTTTGCTATTTCTAACTTGTCAAAACCCACAAGCGGTCTTAAGATTATAAGTGAACTTGCTTCTTCTATTGCTGCCATATTTGTTATAGTTTGACTTGCCACTTGTCCAAGGTTTTCACCTGTGACAATTGCTTTGGCTTTTATCCTTCTTGCTATCATACTTGCAATTCTCATCATTGATCTTCTTTGGAGTACAAGTGAGTACTCATCTGGTGCATTTTCTTTTATGTACATCTGTACGTTGGTAAGAGGGACTATCCACATTCGTAATCCATTTGGAAGGTACCTACTCAGTACTTTACCTAGGTCGAGTATCTTCTGAACTGATTTTTCGGTGGTCATAGGTGGACTTAAAAATGTGAGTGTTTGTAATTCCAACCCTCTTCTCATAGCGTACCATCCTGCAACTGGACTATCTATTCCACCACTTAGAAGTAGTAAAGCCCTGCCAGAAACGCCTATGGGAAGTCCACCAGAAAGATAGTTTTTACCTGTGAAGACAAAGATTTCCTTTTCTCTAACGTCTATTCCTATTTCAAAGTCAGGATTGTGCACATCTACTTTTATACCAGGTATGTTTTCATAAACAAATGCACCTATCTTCCTATTAAGTTCTATACTATTCAACGGAAAATCTTTGTAACCCCTCTGAGAAGAGATCTTAAAGCTCTTTGCTCCCTTTTCTACTTGAATCTTAGCCAATTTAAGGGCAAGGTTTTCTACTTCTTCCAAGTTGTGTGGTAGAGCATATCCTAAGCTATAGTTTTGAATTCCCATAACATACTTTAATCTTTCTTCGAGTGCTGTTGGATCGTTTTTACCTATACGCACTATTATTCGACCATACCTTTTATTAACGGCCGCTGGTCGGACTATTTTTATAATATTATCTATAAGTTTCTTCTCGAAAAACTCGCGGTTTTTACCTTTCAAACCGATTTCTGAATATCGTACAACAAAAACCTTCTCCATTCTCAATCCTCCGATTCACGAGCTTAGTCTTCTAATTTTGATATTTAGTTACTTTCTTTCGTATAATCCTATAATTTCTCCTTGAGCAATTATATGACTTTTCATAGCTTTTTCAAGGTCTACCTTCTTAACTTTTCCTTTAAGATCCAATACTACATCAAGTGCGTAAACTTTAAAGTGGTAGTGATGAATTCCGTGGCCTTTCGGTGGACATGGACCATTGTAACCTACCTTACCAAAGTCGTTGTACCCTTGCATAATACCTTGAAAATTTTCCACTTTTTTGATACCTTCTTGGATTTTTACTGTTTGACTATTCACAGGGATGTTCCAAGCTACCCAATGAACGAATGTGCCTATTGGTGCGTCAGGGTCATCGCATATTACAGCCAATGTTTTGGCATTTTGTGGAATGTTGGATACAATGAGCTCTGGGTTAATATCTTCACCCTCACATGTGTACTTTTTTGGAATAAATTCGCCATGCTTAAACACACTTGTTACTGTAAGCATTCCCTTCACCTCCTTCTGAACAGTTGCAGGTAAGGTAATGGCTGATAAGGTAAAGACAACTATGAATATCACAAAACCCAAAAATCGAAACATCAAAACCACCATCCATTTAAACAAATTCAAAAGAAATTATACCACTGAATGGTTGTAGTGAGACCTGCAAGTAAATTAAAATGTTAAGAAATATTCATGGTTGTTTTCCAATGTCTTTTTTTAGTTTGGTATATAATTACATTATAGCAGCGTAGATATTCCAGACACGTCATTTGTTTTATGATTAATTGGAAGAACTTTTTTGTATCCACAATTTGTGTGAGGTGATTTGTGTGGAAAAAGTTATTGCTATAAGCGGTGGTGGAAGCAATATAGGAAAGGGAATCGCTTTGCATTTTCTTAATTTAAACTGGAATGTGGCAATAATAGATTTCAATGAGAGATCACTTGATAACTTTCCAAAGGCAAATAACGTGCTTCTCTATCATGGTGATGTTTCCGACGAATATGCGGTTAGCGAATTTTATCTGAAAATAAAAGAACAATTTGGTCGACTTGATGCGATAGTTAATAATGCAGCCATTGGTGGTTTCAAAGATTTCCTTAGCTTGACTGTATCTGAATGGAGGAGAGTTATAGAAGTAAACCTAACAGGTTACTTTTTGATGGCAAGATTTGGTGTTCCTCTTATACTTGAGAACCCAGGAAATGGTGCGATAGTCAATATTTCATCGACACGTGCACTTATGTCTGAACCTGGCAATGAGGCTTATAGTTCTTCAAAAGCGGGGGTACTTGGATTAACTCACGCACTTGCAAATTCCTTAGGACCAAGGATAAGAGTGAATGCTATTTGTCCGGGTTGGATACTGCACTATAATGAAGAGATTTCAGATAAGGAACACAAA
Source organism: Fervidobacterium sp. (assembly GCA_026419195.1). Lineage (NCBI taxonomy): Bacteria > Thermotogati > Thermotogota > Thermotogae > Thermotogales > Fervidobacteriaceae > Fervidobacterium > Fervidobacterium sp. The sequence goes on along the minus strand of JANZZV010000005.1, from coordinate 136,644 downwards.
CAACATTTGGTTGGAAGGGCTGGAAAAATAGAGGATGTAGTTAACGTTGTGGAATTTCTCATCGATAATTCGAAAAGTGGATTTATAACTGGACAGTGTTTTATTGTTGACGGTGGAATGACAAAAAAGATGATCTATATTTAGGGGGAGTTCTAAGTGCTTAAACAAACCATACACTTTCTTGAAAATTTCAAGTTCACTATAATATCGAGTTTGTTATTGATATTATCAATCATATTGATATTAAATTATGCAAGAATAGAAACAAGGATAGAAACATTTTTACCAGGTTACAAACCTGGTAGACCCATAACAGAGATTGAAGATCCAGCGGTTCAGAATATGATCCGTATGTCTTTGAAATTTGGCGATAAAGAAAATATATCAATTATTTACAAATCAGAAGTACCATTGAATATGCAGGGTTCACTTAAAGAGCTTAGAAGACTTCAATCAAAGATAGAAAGATTAAAAAATGTTAGAGTAGTAATATCGATACTCAATTACCCGGGTAGTGAGGTGTATATTGAAAATGACTCTCTAAAGCTGTCCCAGTTACCTGAACACATGAAAACTTTTGTTTCTGAAGACGGCTACTATGCAATGTTACTTGCGATAGTTGATGTTAATGGACAAGTTGAACCAATCGTGAGAAAAATTACAGCGGAACTGAAAGACGAGCCTGTTATAGTACTTTCTGAAGCGTCAGTAAATAATAAACTATTTGACGAGTTAAAGCGATCAATGTTTTTTTACCCTGTTGCCATGTTTGTTGTTATATTACTCATATTTTTTTATCAAACTCAATGTATTAGAGCGGCGGTAGTGTCTTTGTTCATACCAATACTAGCTTCAATTTACACTTACGCTATTTACTTTTCAGTTGGTGGTGTTGTTAATATACTTACTGCAATGGTACCATCATTTTTGATAATAATAGGTTCTGCTTATCCATTGCATTACTACAATGCAACGTTTAGAAGTGACGATGTGAGAAAACACATCAGTATTCCAATATTTCTATCTATGCTCACCACCGCTATCGGATTTATGTCGTTTGTATTCGTAAAAATACCTGCTTTCAGAGAATTTGGTATCCTTGTATCGATTGGATTGTTGATTGATTTTGTACTGACTATAACAGTTGGGCATGAGCTATTACATTTTGCAAAAGCTAAATCGAAACGAATACCAAAGACCTTTGGAATACGTTATTTTGGTCACAAAGTTGCGATACTTATTTTAACCTTAACCTTAATATTGGTTCTTTCCTCATTGTTCCTAATTCCTAAAATAAAAGTAGGTCTTACAAGCACGGATTATTTTGCAAAGAATTCAGATATAAATAGGGGATACAAGATTTTGGAAGAAAAATTCAAAATGAGAGATAGTATATACATCGTTCTTGAGAAAAAAACAGGTGTATTCTTACCGTTTGACAATTACAATCTTGATAAAATAATCTCTGAACTTTCCAAGTCAAAATACATATCAAGTATTGATTTTCCAAGAAACGTGCCTGTCACCGTACTTGTTTTAGCTTCGAGAACCCAACCGATGCTGAAACATTACATTGCAGACGGTAAGACAATAAGACTGTCTGTTAATTTAACGACAGAAGGTAACGAAAATCTTGAAAAAGTTTCTCAGCTCATACGTGAGGTGCTGGAACAGTACAGCTATAGTTATTACTTAGCTGGGGCACCATTTATTTGGAAAGCAGTAAATGATAATATACTTATTAGTCAAATTCAGAGTTTGGTTGCCGCCCTTATAATCGTATTTATAACTATCTTAGTAGTTTTCAGAGATTTCTTGGAAAGTTTGAAACTTGTTTTGCCCGTTGTTTTTGCAACCGTGCTTAACTTTGTGTACATGTCTTTGTTCAATATGAAACTTGAAATTTCTACCGCACTAACATCGAGCATAATTATAGGTTTAGCCATCGACTATTCAATACATATAGGACATGATTATAATAAAAGTAGTAACATTCTAACTTCTGTCAAGAATGTTGGACCTGCAATCGTAGGAAACGCGTTGGGAATTGTTGGTGGATTTCTGACTTTGCTTTTTGGTGGTGAACTGGCACTTTTCAAAAGAATTTCTATTCTTGTTTCGCTTGGCATAACAACAGCCACAGTTCTCACACTTACGATGTTACCTTTCATGCTTTCGTTTGAACAAATAAAGGAAAAGCTGAAAATTCTGAAATCTGCAAGGAGGAAGAGATATGAGAAAAATTAGACTGGCTCTTGCACAGATAAATCCAACTGTTGGAGATATTGAGGGTAATAAAAATAAAATTTTAAGCTATATCAAAAATGCACTGGAGTATAATGCGGATGTGATACTGTTTCCGGAACTTTCAGTTCCTGGTTATCCACCTGAAGATCTTCTTTTCAAACCACATTTTATTACTGAGAATATTCGTGCGGTTGAAGAAATTGCTGCGCAAGTACCTGACAGAACTGTAGTTTTAGTTGGGTTTGTAGATGAAGATAGTGATATTTATAACGCAGCGGCGGTGATAAGTGGTGGCAAGGTACATGCAGTGTACAGAAAGAACTACTTACCAAATTATGGTGTTTTCGATGAGATGAGATACTTTCAAAAAGGTAGTAAAGGTCTTGTTGTAGATCTGTATGGAGCACGTGTAGGAGTTACAATTTGTGAAGATATATGGTATCCTGGTGGACCAGCAAGGTTGGAATCATTAATTGGCGAGGCACAGATCATACTTAACCTTTCAGCTTCGCCATTTTATATGGGAAAACTTGCTTGGAGAGAGCGAATGCTTTCTGTTAGGGCAAACGATAACCTTGCCGTTGTTGCTTATGTGAATTGTATAGGTGGACAAGATGAACTTGTTTTTGATGGTGCAAGTTTGGTTGTAAATGAAAAAGGAGAGGTAATAGGTAGAGCAAAACAATTTGAAGAAGATTTGTTAATTGTTGACGTTGATTTAGTGAATATAAATAAAGCTCGTTTGAAGGATCCAAGAAGAAGACAAGATAAACACATCTTAAAATCTTCATGTGAAGAACTGGAAATGGTGAGTATACCGATAAGATATCACGAAGAAAAACGAAGGATTGAAAACCGAATAGAAGCTCCTCTCGACACTGTTGCAGAGGTGTACAATGCGCTTGTACTCAGCACAAGGGATTATATACACAAAAACGGAATGAAAAAGGCGGTAATAGGTCTTAGTGGTGGTATAGACAGCAGTCTTGTGGCTTGTATAGCCGTTGACGCACTTGGTTGCGAAAATGTTATTGGAGTATCCATGCCAGGTCCATTTTCATCACATCATAGTAAGGAAGATGCTAAAATATTGGCGGAGAACCTTGGGATAAAATACTTAACTATACCGATAACTGATATATACAACACTTATTTAAAGACATTGCAACCTGTGTTTGAGGGTATGCCATTTGACATAACAGAGGAGAATCTCCAAGCAAGAATTCGAGGAGTTATACTAATGGCTTTATCAAATAAGTTTGGTTGGATTGTACTAACAACTGGAAACAAAAGTGAAAGTAGCACAGGATATTCAACATTATATGGAGACACAGCTGGTGGATATTCTGTTATAAAAGATGTGTACAAAACATTTGTTTACAAACTTGCAGAGTATGTAAATAAGAAGACAGGAAAGGAAATCATACCAAAACGCGTGTTTGAAAAAGCACCAAGTGCAGAACTTAGGGAAAATCAAACTGATCAAGATAAATTACCACCTTACGAAACACTTGATCAAATCCTTAAGCTTTACGTTGAAGAAGATCATAGTATAAACGATATTATAGAAGAAGGATTCGATGAAGGAACGGTAAGAAAAGTAGCCTGGATGGTTGACACCAACGAATACAAAAGAAGGCAAACACCTCCAGGTCCAAAGATCACACACAGAGCTTTTGGAAAAGACAGAAGATTACCTATAACTAATGCATTCAAAGAATGGATAAAAAAACAATAGGATAAAGTGACGTTAAAAATTATAAGGAGGTAAATAGAAGTGAATAGAATATTCTCCATAATTTTGATCATAGTCTCTATAATACTTTTGAGTATCTCTTTTGCAACTTTCTATGTGTGGAATAATTCAAGAGAACTAACCACTGTGCAGCAAGAAAACAGTCAAGATAAAAGTAACCATGAAATGTCGAATAAAGACGAAAAATTTGATGCAAGCTCAACCATAGATATAAGATCGTTCACTTCAAAAAGCCATGATTTTCAGACCACAAATGAAAAAAAGGAGACATTCACGGAATTAATAATTGAGGTGTCTGATACTACAAACAGCAAGACTTACTCCGACACAGGAAGTACGACTTCCAAAACGGAAAGTGTTACAGCACATGAAAGACAGGATATTTATTCAACTTTTCCGAACGAACAGACAAAAAATCAAGATGTAACTACGGAAACCACGAAAACAGAGAGTATGATCGATCTTAGAAAAAATGATAATGCTAACGATGAAATTTTTTTCACCAGAGCACGCACAAATGAAAAAGTCATATTTATTACTATCGATGATGGTCCAGGAAATTACACTCCGCAGATATTAGATTTACTTAAACAATATAACATAAAGGCAATCTTCTTTGTATCCGGGGATACTGTCTTGGGTTATCGAGAACATTTGAAAAGGGAATACGAAGAAGGACATTCAATAGGTTCGCACACTTATTGCCACAGATCATATTATAAATTACAAAAAACAGCTGATTTAGAAACACTCAAGGAAACTTTGAGAAGTGATATAGAAAAAACTGAAGAGAATATAAAAAAAATAATACCAGAGATAAAAATAAGATATCTCAGAATGCCGGAAGGGTATTCTAAGGACTGGGTTAAGGAAATTGCCAAAGAATACGGTTATAAGATAATCAATTGGACAGCTGGTTACGACTGGTTCCAGGAACCTGTCGAACAGACTATCGAAAGATACAAACAATCCTTGAAACCGGGAGGTATTTATCTATTTCACGACGGCAGAGATAGGGGTCTAAAGACTATTAAAATATTATCGGAGTTGATACCTTACGCCATATCACAAGGTTACAGATTTGGTGATCCGGAAGATTATTTTTAGTTCGCTTTCGCTATCATAGAAAATTTGAAAATTCACCATTTTCTGCTTGTATAGCAACATCGAGTAAGATATTTATATAATCTTTCCACAATTTTGCAACATACATTCTTGTATAACCTTGGGTATCACATTTTTCATACAACTTTGGTACAAGCATTCGGCAACTTTCTGGTCTGTTTTCAAAACTCAGTTCACAACCAGACTCAGTTAGAAACGTGCATATTCCGTTGTAAGTATGATCAAAAACAACATTTTCAAAACCTTTGACGGCAGGTCTTACGAAGTAAAGATTATTCTCTTGATTTATCCAATCCACGGTCCATCTACCTGAAATAAGAGAATTCAATAAATTTTTTCTCAGCTTTTCAAGATCCGGTGCTCCGAAGTCTTCTGGGGTGGCGGGTCCAGGAAATGTTTTACAACATTTTCCACCACAGACCTTGCAAATATTGTTTATTTCAACACCTTTCTTCATACACGTATCTACCTCCAAATCGATGTGAGGTGAAGTTGTGAAGACATTTATTCCAGATAAATATCATTACATGCCATCTAAAAAGATATTTCTTGCACGAGCGGGCGCAAGATACAAAAGTGTGATAAACGATGAAAAATTAATGGATTTTGTGAACAAAGTGTACTTGATAGGTCTTTCAAACGCCGCCCCTATTGTATACTGGGATGTATTTGACAAAGATAGTATACCAGACGGTGCAATACCTGAAAAGTTTTCAAACTACAAAAAATTCATTATCTGTGCCTCAACACTTGGTGATAAATTTGATTTAGTAATTGACAAACTTTCCGAAGAGTCAACTATGATAGGTATGTTACTTGATGCTTGGGGCAGCGAAGCACTTGAAACCTTAAATGACTATTTTCAATTTCATTACTTGCAAGGTCTTTCGATTAAAACAAGCATGAGATTTTCGCCTGGATATGGTGACTTAAACATAACTGTGAACAACATTTACGTTGAGCTTCTTAACATCGCGGAAAAAGTGAAAGTTAACAGATTTGGTGTAATGCTTCCGCGAAAAACTACAACATTTATTGCAGGTATCAATGATTAGCCCTGTGTGAAATCACATTACAATCTGGACACCCATTGTGCTCGAATTGTAAAGTAACATGATTTATACCAAAATCAATCAAAATCTTCTCAATACCTTTTTGAACAACCATAGTTGTGCTTATATTCATATCTGTTTTCAAATTGACGTGTGCTTCAAAGAAAACAATATTATCATCAAGATTCCATATATGAACATGATGAACATTTTCCACCTCTGGAATTTTTCTAATTTCTTCAACAACCTCATCTATGTTTATATCTTCTGGGGATGACTGCATCAAAATCCTCAAAGTTTTTAGGAACATTTCAACACTTTCTTTTCCAATGTAAAAAGCAATTCCTATAGTTAGAATGGGATCTATCCTATAAATCTTAAAATAATGAACCATCACAGAACCAATTATCACCGCTACAGAAGAAAGAGAATCTGAAAGCATGTGCAAGTATGAAGATTTTATATTAATATCTTTGCTGGAATGGGGTTTCAAAAACAGCATGCTTAAAACATTTGAAAAAAGACCAATTCCACCGATAATCAAAACGATTTTTGCATTTATTATTTGTGGATTTATAAGTCGTTCGATGGCTTCTTTAGTTAAAAAAGCAACTATTATCATCAACACTGTTGAATTTATAAATGCTGCTAAAATCTTTGCCCTCTTGTAACCAAATGTGTTTCTCTCATCTGCTGACTTCTTAGATATTTTGTGTGCAAAATAACTTATGATTATTGAAGAAACATCACTGAGATTGTGCATAGAATCGGAAAGCAACGCAAGACTACGTGATATTAAACCACCAACAAATTCCGATCCTGTTATCAAGAGATTAAGTAAAACAACGTACAAAATCTTGGAACTTGTTAAAGTGTGAGTTTCGTGTTGATGAATGTGTTTGTGATCTACATTTTTTTCGTTGTGAATGTGACAATTATCTGACCTTTTCATAAATTTCGACTCTCCTTTAGCAAAGAATAAAAAATTCTTTTACCCGTGCTTTTGATGTTCTATAGCTTGGTCGATTATCCGCACAACGTGTTCATCATCCAAAGAATACAGGACTTTTTTTCCAACTTTCCTATACCTCACTACCCTACCTTGTCTCAAAATTCTCAGCTGATGAGATACTGCAGATTGGGAAATTCCTAAATTTTTAGATAGCTCTGAAACGCTTTGTTCAGATTCTTTTAGACAAATAATTATCTTCAGCCTTGTTGGATCAGAAAGTAAGGAAAAGAACTCTGATATATCGCTCAAGTCTTTGTTCAGTTCAAAAAACAAAAATACCACCCCCACATTCGCTTGTCAAATTTATTATTGAACATATGAGCATATATTCATGTATAATTATAACCCGTAACTCATGCGATTGTCAACCGAGAAATTAGATATATAATATATTCAAAAACCTGGAGAATTTGGGAGGTTGTACAACAAGGAGGCGATCGGATTTGACAAGAGAAGAATTCTCAAAAATTGTTGAGAATCGAATACTTTTCTTAGATGGTGCGTATGGAACTGAATTGTTCAAAAGGGGATACATTAAAGGGAAAGAACCAATAGAGATTTTAAATTTGAAAAATCCTGAAGCTGTTTTGGAATTGCAGACTGAATACGTTAAAGCTGGAGTTGACTTTCTCCTAACGAACACCTTCAGCGCCAACAGGCATAAATTGAAAAAGCTGGGTTACGAAGATTTCACCTGTGAAATCAATGTACAAGCTGTCAAGATAGCAAAACAAGCGGCAGGTAGTTCTAAAAAAAGAGTTTATATACTTGGCGATATATCTTCTGTTGGTGAAATGCTTGAACCAATTGGTGAACTGAGCTCACGCTATGTTTATGAAGTATTTAAAGAACAGGTAAGTCTTCTTGTTGAATCTGGTGTAGATGGAATAATAATAGAAACTATGACAGACATTAAAGAGTTAAAGTTGGCTTACTTAGCAGCAAGAGATGTCTCCAATGATATACCTATCCTTGTTAGTATGACTTTGGAAGAAAATGGTGTTTCTGTAACAGGAACAAGCTTGGAATTATACGTAGCACTTTTCAACGATTTGGATGTTGATGCAATTGGAATAAATTGCACGCTAACACCAGACAAAATGACACCTTTGGTAAGAAAACTATCACTTTTTTCAAGGAAACCAATATTTGCCGAACCAAATGCTGGAAAACCCACACTTTCGACAGATGGAAAGCTTACTTACAAGACCACACCCGAGGAGTTTGCTATGCACATCGAAGATTACGTGGAACTTGGCGCTAACATCGTTGGGGGCTGCTGCGGGACGGCACCCGAGCATATTAAATATATGGTTAATTTCATAGGAGATCGAGAACCATCGAAAAGGCAAGTTCAACAACTGAAAGTGGTAACTAATAGAACCCATATGTCTAACATCTCGCCTTTCTTGATAATAGGTGAACGAATAAATGCATCGGCCAAGAAGAAATTGCACTCACAAATAAAAGAATACAACTTTGAAAGTGTTATAAAACTCGCAAAAGATCAAGAAAGAGAAGGTGCTCAGGTACTTGATGTTAACCTTGGACTTGAGAATGTGCTTACGGATGAACACTTTAAGAAAATTGTTCTTGAACTTGACAGAATAGTGAGTTTGCCATTATCACTTGATATACAATTCAACAATTTTCTTGAAGCTGCGTTATTTGAATATCCTGGTAGGGCTATAATCAATTCATCAAAAGCAATCAGTAATGAGCTCGATGAAAAAATCAAGCTTTTAAAGAGGTACGGTGGTATACTAATAATTCTCGCTATGGACAAAAAGATTCCAGACAATGCGTTCGAGCGATACACAGTTGCCAAAAAAGCAGTTGAGTATGTGGAATCAAGAGGAATAGAACGCTCTAGAATCTTCGTAGATCCCATCGTTTTACCAATTGGGGCAAATCAGGACTACAATGTTACCCTTGAGACAATAAAATTACTGTCGAATGATGACATACAAACATCCATCGGACTTTCCAACTTCAGCTTTGGAATGCCAAACCGAGAGCAACTAAACGCATCTTTTCTTGCGCTTGCCATGCATTTTGGATTATCAGCAGCGATACTCAACACAGCTGAAATAACAACTATGACCGTCCTTAGCGGGATGAAAAGGATCTTAAAAAAGGAATCGTTGATTGTAAATACGCATGTAACACAAAACGAACTTGCAAAATTATTATTGTCCGGTGATATAATAAATTCTGAAAAATATATTATGAACCACCTACCAATGATGAAGCCAATTGAAATAGCACAAACGATACTTACAAACACTATGGAAGAAATAGGAAACTTGTACGCGCAAAATAAAATATTCTTGCCTCACCTAATACTCGCGGCAGAAACAGTCAAACCCATATTCGATAAGTTACTTAGCATGATAGAAGACAAAGAATCTGTAAAACTTGGGAAAGTATTGCTAGCAACAGTAGAAGGAGATATACATGATATTGGTAAAAAGATAGTAGCTACTATTCTTGAAAGTGCAGGTTTTGAAGTGATAGATATAGGCAAAGATGTACCAGCTAGTACTATCCTTCAAAAGGCAAAAGAGTTGAAACCAGACATAATTGGACTATCGGCAATGATGACAACAACGGTTCTTCAAGTTGGTGAAGTTGTAAAAACGTTAAGACAAGCTGGTATAGAAATACCTGTGATCGCCGGCGGTGCATCTATGAATGAAGAATTAGCTAAAAGATTCGGTAGCTATTATGCGAAAGATGCACAACAAGCTGTTGAAGTGTGTAAAAATATTTTAGGAAAGTAAAACTATGAAAATTTGATAATCAAAAATATTTGCTGTTTGTCGTTGATTTTGCGCATTTCATCATTAAAAGACTTCGGAACATTCCAAATTGTTGTAATATTTTAAAAATTTATGGTATAATAAAATCGAACATCTAAGCTTAGGGAGGTTGGGATTATGAAGAAAGGTTTCACGTTGGTAGAACTTTTGATAGTTTTAGCAGTTATAGCAGCACTTATGGCAGTTGCAACACCACTTGCATTAAATGCTGTTAGGAACGCAAAAGCAAGCCAAGTTGCTCAAAACTTCAGAAACCTTAAAGCAGCTATTGAAAACTACTGGAACACACAAAAACCAACAAACCCAACAGCACAGATAGGTACTGCTGAGCTTGTTCCCGGTTATATAAACGCTATACCAGCTAACTTTACTATTGGTACGCCAAGTTCAGTTACTGGACAACCGGGTACTTACAGCATAACTATTACATACTCAGGCCAAGATGTAGATATAAACTTGGTGAGAGCAAATGGAATGGGAGAAGTTACTTCTTCAGGTAATAACATTGTGCTGACATTTAATTTGCAGAAATGGTGGTAAGTTGAAAAGAATAAAAAACCATCCCCTTTTGGGGATGGTTTTTTATTTCTTTAGCTTGTTTTTCAAACTTTCGATAATTTCGTAATGGTTTTTGAACATCATGTATCTTTCGAGGGCAAAAACTGATTGATTGGATTTACTATCGAGTATTGCTGAAAGTACGTTACCTACTTTCCCAAAAATGTCTAAGGAATTTGTTAGGCTTAAAGATGAAAATGTTATCTTTTGTATGTGTGGTTGCATCAAAGATTTCCAAGGGCTGTTCAAACCAACAAATGGCCACTGTGAGATGTCTTTCTTTGTAAGTAAATCGATGTAGCTATTTATGTACTTTTTGAAATCATAGTTTGTGAGCTTTTCGAATGCTTCCTTTCCTGAATCTTCTAATTCGTTAATCAATTCGTTTATAGCATTGTTTGCCAACTTATTTTTCAGCGAGCCTTTAAGTCTTTTGATTACAACATCTTGGAGTTTTTTATAAGAATCTTTGTAAATTTTCTTATTTTCAAGACGCTGGCACGCTATTGAGTAACATTCGCGATATGAGTCTAAAATCTCATTTATTAACTTCTCAGCTTTTTCTTTATCTTGATTATTAATTTGTTTTACTACCAACGCGTGGAGGTAAGATAATACTCCATCTGGAATTGTGGGAATATTTTGTTTTTCTAAATTTAAGCACGTTTGTATTTCCTTTTCTGCTATGCTTTTCAGAGTTTTGTACAAGAGGTCAAATGAGTCAACCCTACTCATTAGTACAAAGCTTGCGATGTTTCTGTGCATATCTTGATTAGATATACTGGAAAGCTCTATATCAAGGTTTTTATAAGCCGGATAAGTGAACCATCCGCCGCTAATAAGGTAAAACAACCTGTGTCCATTCTTGGTAAGCTCTTGGAAATAATAGTTTTTCTTCTCTAGAAGTGTTGCCTTTACCGTGTCATCATTTGTAAATTTCCTTAATTCATCTAAGGATTCGCACAAAACCTGGTATCTTCTTGAAATAAGACTATAAGTGTTTGGTTCCGCGTATCTTTTCAACGCCATAGAGAATAAGGATAAACTATCAAGTGATGCTTGGGCTTTTGAGAGGTTTTCAGTGAAATTTCTACTTTTGAGCAAGTAAGGATGCTTTTTTATGTATTCCAATAAAAACGTCAAGTCGGTTCTTTTTTCGTTTTTGTCTATTATCTTTTGCAGTCGGTCGTAATCTTGATTGAGTATCTTTTCGTAGTGTTTTTCCATATCGCGTGATAATTTATCTATTCTTAAAGGATGGTACGCAAAGCCAGAAAAATAAAACATCGACGCTCCATTAGTTCTGTCAAATTTTATACTCGCCAAAAAGGCACTTTCCCCATGCACATATGCTTGCCGTATTTCCCTCGTAATAGTACTCAGTTGAGTATGTAATTCTCTCTTGTTTTTCTCGTATTCACTTGAGTTAATTTTATTGTCCTTTTTTAAGTTTTCGAGTTCTTCCAACTTACTTTCTGTCGTTTCTTTCTGATCTTCGAACGTTGAGAGGAATTCATTAGCCACCCTTGCTCTGCCGTAATAATATTCTGAAAGATAGTGTGTTGTTCGAAAATATGCACCGGATAAAGCTATTGATAAGATGACCAAACAAGTTACTGTTTTTATTTTACCAGTCAGTTCTATTTCTTTCATTTTAACTTTGTTGAAGTACACTCCTAATCCTGTACTTATAATGAAATTTGCAAGCAATGAACTTGGTAAAACTTGAACTATGGGAGAAAAGAACGCCTGGACTGCAAACGAAGTAACAGATAGTATCAAACAAACAAATAAGATCAAGTCATCCATGTTGTTATTTTCTCTTAGGACAGACAGGTTTTTTATAACATATATTAGTAGATATAAAAACAAGGTTAATATTATAACAAATCCCAATATTCCTGTTTCCGATAGAATTTGTAAGTAATCATTGTGGACACTATCGAAAGGTTGCCATGCGAAATTGTATTCTGGTTTGCTGTTTGCAAGATCCGATATGACGTTTGAACCAAGTATCTGATAAGTATTTATGCCATTACCTAATAATTTATGCCTCTGCCATAATTTGATTGCAGAAATCCATGCGAGTAGTCGTATGGTTAAGTCACGATTTATTGTTTTCGATTCCAGCCTCTCTGTTAACGTTACTCCACCACCACCAAGATCACCATAATTGTTAACTACCGACGGAACAAGGTAAAATAAAACAGAGACCATGGCAAACCAAAGGAGTGCGATTGTCAAAAGACCAATTTTCAGGTAATTAAGATAGCTTCTTATTTTAATCATGAGTTTTTCTTCCCTATTTAAGCTAAACCAAATAGTTAATGTGACCAGGATAATAGTCTGCAACAACCACGCTATAAATTCCGCTCTCACTTGGGCAATGGTAAGGATAAAGATATAAAGTAGGGCGTTTAGCAAAGCAAAGAGTTTTTCAGCAATCAGAGAAAAAGGTAGCTTACCATAACTAGTATGTTCATCTGGTTGTCCTTTAACTATGAAGTAAAAAGATATTGGTATTAACATGTTCAAGTAATTTGCCACAAATATAACGTTTCCGATAGTAGATTTTATTCTATCTCTGTATAGCAACCCTTCCACAACACCTAAAAATATGTCGTAGGAGGTATAATAGTTAAGAACACCGTTTAAGGCTATAACAAAACCTGTAATTAGAAATATGAGAAGGTATTTTTCTATTCTTTTTTTGTCATTCATAAAGTTTGTTATAAAAAACGATAGTAATACATTTAGCAATATATAAAAAGCTACATCCACAGATCTTCTAAGAAAAGCTGGATAATTGATTGCCACGTTTATGCATGATAAGAAAGCAACATACGAGAATGAAAGCCACAATACATGGGCAAAGGTGATCCTAAACTTGATGGATTTTTTTTCTATACTGAATATAGATAAATACAACGCAAATACTGCTATAAAAATACTTAAGATAGCATATTTCGGTGTACGCATGTTAACTGAATAGTTTATATGTGAGAACAACGCTGTAAGTATTATCCCTATATATGCTGTTATATCTACAAGCAAGTTTAATCGCCTCCTTTTGATTCAGTTTTTTCTAGTATAGAAAGAAATTTCTTAAGTAAAATCTTAAACTCGTTGTAGTAGAATAATAAAGCAAGCAAAAAAATAACAAAGTTTAAAAAGTAATAAAATATCCTGCTGTTGAAAAGTTCCAAGATGGCTCCAAAAATGAACAAAAAGGATAACGTATAGACCTTCCAAATTTGGTAATTAACTTTGTAAAACTTTATTGAAAATATGTATTCTACAGTAAAAAATATTATAAAGCTTATGGCTGTGCCTATAGCTGCACCTATTGCACCAAGCTTTGGTATCAAAAGATAGTTAATTATTATGTTTGTGACTATTGCTGCACCATTTGTATAAATTGATAAGTATGTTTTTTTCGAGAAATTTATCCCTCTTCCGACAACTACTAAGATGGTTGTTAAAACAACAGGCAGGAGTAAAAACGGGACAACGTTGATTGCTTTGATGTAGTTTTTTGAAAATAGTAGCTGAAAAATCCAATGTTTCGTTAAATTAATTATCAAAGCTATGTTGAAAGTTAGAAAAGATATCATCATTGACATTTTTTTAAACATATCCTTCGCCTTTTCGGACTGAAATAAACTATACGCGTACGGAAACCAAAGTGTCGAAAATCCACTTGTTATTAAATTCAAAATACTTGCGAATTTTGAACCAACACTGTACAGACCTATTTCATTAAAATTTGATAATCCTCTTAACATAAACCTATCTGTCCAATTTGTAAACCACCATAGCAAAGAGCCAAATGTCAGAGGAAAACTATATGAGAGTATCTCTCTTAGATCCTTCAAGCCGACTTTTGAAAACTTCCAGTAATCTTCCAAATATAAATAAGTGCAAAACGAAGTTATCGATAAACTCAAAAAACTTGAAAATATGACCCAAATAAAATTTTTACGAAGTAGAGTTAAAACAATTATAGTAAATAAAGTGTACAAAGAATTATCGAGTATACTAAAAGCTGAATAGATCAATCCTCTTTCTTGACTTCTTATCAGACTCATGTTTATCGTGAATACAACGTTTAAAGACACTTGTATCGGTATTAGAAGGAAAAATATACCAGTCTTTTCTCCCCAGATTATAAAATTAACTTTACTACGCAGAAACAACATGGCCAAAAAAATCAATAGACTCATTATTAATGAAGGTAAACTTGTTAGCCAGACTAAGTAATTTTTCAATTCATATTCTCTGTAAAATCTCATTATGGTATCAGAAGAGCCCATTAGTGCAAGCGCTGACAGACCGCTATACAGTGACATGTACATGGTTATAATGCCAAGTTCGTCAGGATTCAAGTGTCTGGATATATAAGCTGTCCAAAGAATTCCTATTAGTGCGTTAAACCAAACTCCCGTTGAAAAGGAGAAATATTTTCTCAAAAACGACATCTAAATATTCTCTCCCTTTAGTGCTTTTTCTAATAATTCGTCTATTTGATCGTATAATGGACTTATCTTCACGGACAAAATGTCCAGCAGCTTTTGGAGTTTTTTTGTGGTTGTGTTAAATTCTACTATGTAGTCTTCTTGCCCAGTGAATCGGAATTTTAATCCATATTTTTTGCTTATGTATTTTACTATGTCAACAACCTTGTAGGGCGATAAAGAGCATAGGTTTACAATCTCAGTATTGTTTTCCTTCACTAATTCGTTTATTTTCAGCGCACTCTTGAGAATTATCTCCGAAACTTTGTCAACGCGCAAAGGATTTACATAAGACTCGCCTTTCCCGTATAAACTAAAAGTTCTTTGTTCTTTCAAGCATTCTAAGATATTATCAAAAAGCCTTTTCCTCTTATCGTTAACTCCAAATGCATTAGTCAATCTAAAGATGATTAGCCTTGTATTTGCTTTTCTACACATGAAATTTACCATGTGTTCTGCGTACAATTTGCTAAGCCCGTAATAATCTAAGGGTTGCACTGCGGTGTTTTCGTCAACATCTCCCTTACAACCGTAATAGACAGCTGCACTGGACAAAAATACAACGTCTGCTGATACCTTTGATTTTTCTAACCTTTCTAAATATCTTAGATCTTTCTCCAAGGTGCTAAGAAAGTCCGTTCTTGGTAAATTGTGGTCAGAATTTCCTGCAGTTATAATCAAAGTAGTGGTGATTTTCTTTTCCTCACTATTTAAATATTCTTCAAAGGATATATCACCCTTTAGATTATTACTAAAGTATATTCCCTTGTGTTCTATATTAAGTTTTTCAGCCCATTTTTTTACATAATTACCGATAAATCCATCGCTACCAATTATTGCTATCATTTATAGCACTCCTGTGCCATTCTATGGTTTTCTTTATACCTTCTTCTAACGATACTTTTTGTTTGAAACCTAAGTTTGCAATTTTCTTGTTTGAAAATCTTTTCTTAGTGACTAAAAACTTGTCAGGTGGTTCTATCAGCTTTATTAAGCTTCTTGGTGCATTTGTATATCTCAGCACTATCTCAGCAACTTCCTCCATGGGTTTGTAATCCTGTGTTCCCACATTGTACGCCTCGTAAATACGTTCAGTGAATTTGTGTTTTTCTATGATTAATATAATCCCATCAACAAAATCGTCTATGTAGCACCATGCTCTTTCCGTGTTTTTATGGACATAAAATTCTTTCCCGTTAAGTGCGTTGTATATGAATTGATCAACAGCAGATTTGTATTTGCTCGAAACGACACCTGGTCCGTAAACCATAAATGGTCTAATGCCCACTGCTTTTAATCCGTAATTCACGACGTAATGATTAACGAGAGCTTCCCCAAAATACTTACTCATAGCGTAAACATTTGTCAGCATAAAAGGTGACAAATGTTTTACACTCTCTTCACTAACTTCTTCCTGTTCGAACAGTTTCCCGTATATTTCCGAAGTTGAAAAGTACACCAACTTAGCTCCCATTTCTAAGCATATATGAATAACATTCAAAGTCCCAATGTCATTGACGTAAATCATTTTGTGAGGATGTTCTTCCCCAACTAGTCTGCCAACCTCACCAGCCATGTGTATTACATAATCAAATTTTCCGAAGTTCTTAACTGTTTTCCATAAATCAAGAAATTCAGTTACATCGGCCCGAACGTAATCATCATAGTCTCTAACCTGCAAATCAAGTACGACAACTTCATATCCCTTTTCTTGCAACTTTGATTTCAAACACTTACCTATGAAACCTAATCCCCCTGTGATTAGGACTCTTATATTTTCCATAAATTCAGCCTCCGTTCTTAAAGAATTACATTTTTTTATTTTCTATAAGTTTCTTAAATGCAGAGAAGTTATCTAAGTTTGTCATGTATTCTACAAAATTTTTGTAAATTTGCATTACATTAGCCGTTGTTTCTGAATAAGGTCTTAAGAGGCTTTTCAAAAACCGCAAAAGTATCGGTAATTTCGCATTTTCTGATATATCTAAGAAGAAGAACGAAAAATTTGCAGCCAAGTTGAAACTGTCCGTGAAATTTCTGATATTCTGGAGCTTTTTAATCATAAGTTCTCTGAGGGTTTCTATCTTTGAAAATCTACTTCTTGTTAAAGAAGTTCCCAAACGCATTATAGGCATTTGTTGAGAGGTCTGGTGTTTATGGATACGTCGTAACACCGTCGAATCACTCAAAGCAAACTTTAGATTAAGGAGTGATAGCTTAGCAAAAAGGTCATAATCACTGTCGACATTCCACAAATTCTCATCAAATCCGCCAACCATCAAGTAATGTTCCTTTTTCAGGACCAAAGATGAACCGTTTAAATTTGAAGAGAAAGTGAGATATAAAAATAGTTCAGTGTTGTCTTCAGGAATGATGCTTTCGACCAGCTTTGAGCTACCTTTGCTGTATTTAATCAGGGTGTACTTTGAAAAAACTACATCGCTGCCTTTTTCGAGGATTTGTAGATCTTTTTCTAGCTTTTTCGTATCAAGATATTCATCGTCTGCACTTATCCAAGCTATATATTTACCATCTGAAACTTGGAATCCTCTGTTTAACGAGAATGAAGCCCCTTTGTTAATTTTATTTTTAATAACTTTTACTGAAAAATCTTTATATTGCTTTGCCAAAGATAAAAGAAGACTTTGTGTATTATCCGTCGAACAATCGTCAACTACTACCCATTGCATGTCTCTAGAGACTGTTTGTCTTTTTAAACTTTCGGCAAGCGAGGGTAAAAATCTCTCAGCATTATAAGCTGGCGTCACTACACTTATTAACGGTGTGTTCTTGGTAGTATCGATTATTAATTCTTGAACGTTTGCTGTATTTGATTGTGATTTTTTCTTATAAAGTTCCATTTTATTCAAGTAAGTTTGTATGTTTTTTTGGGAAAAGCAAGATATTAGACTTCGCAATTTTTTAACATTCCAAAGAATTGTACCTAACATCATTCTCACTTCCATTTTTCTTCTAACCGAAATTTAATTTAGTTTTCTAAGAGACTTTTGTAAACTTTCTTTAACAGTTCTAACTGTGGATAATTGTAGAAGCGTTCATAATTTTTTAATGCATTTAAAGATTTTTCATTTTTTAATTCTTTATTGATTATAAAATTGTAAATTTTTTCGAATGCTTCATTTTCATCGTATGGATTTACATAAATGCCTGAATCACCCGCAACTTCAGGTAGTGAGGACACATTTGAAACAACAGCAGGTACTCCAAAGAAAGCAGCTTCAATGATGGGGATACCAAAACCTTCGTATTGTGAAATCAACAAAAGTGCATACGCCTTTTTGTAAAGACATATCAATTCATCATCTGATGGTTGAAGTATTTGGATAAAGTTGTTCTTGTTCTTCACGCTTAGAAGAGATTTATCTACGAAATCAAAACTACTGTCTTTAGTTCCGGCAATCACAAAGTAGAAGTCGGGAAAGAAATTAAATATCATGTCCATAACTTTTATCATGAATTCAAGATTTTTGTGCTTTTTTCTATTTCCAACGTAAAGAAAGTAGTTCTCTGGTAATGTTGAAGCAAACTTGTTGCAGAGAGTCTCCAAATCTTGAATATTTCTAATGCGTTTGAACAACGATGTTTTTTCGTAGATTACATGTATTTTATCTTCTTTTACCTTTAACAAATTTATTAGATCCTTTTTTGTAGATTCAGAGACAACGATGAATTTGGCAAATCTGTTTTTATTTATTTTTAATATTGTTTTGTAAGCAAATAACTTAAGTTTTGAAAAATACTGAGGAAAAAGGAAAGGAATTAAATCATGTAAGGTTAGTATGGAATTTTTGGGAACAATGAATGGTAGGTTGATGTGCGTGAAATGAACGAGCGAGGATCTTTTTGATAGCCTTCTGAAGAAAAAATAACCTAAGATAGTCTCTCGGAGACTGAAAGGTTTGAGGTTAGTGTTAACGACGGCAAGTACATTTGGTGAATTGCTATATTGTTTGAGTTTGTTCTTATAGCCTATTAGGATGAAGTTATATTCTTCTAATTCTTTTTCTACGATCTCATCTATCAGGTTTTCTATGTATCTTCCAACACCTGACATTCCGTACATTCTACAATCCAAAACAATGGTTTTCTTCACTTTACCCCTCCACAAAAGATTTTAGGTGCTTTCCAAGAGTTCAATTATGCGCTTTTTGAAAATCTTTAAGTCAAACTCTTTCGAGCGACTTACTATTTCGTCTTTCTTTGTTTGCTTCCAATTTTCTGTAGTGATTAATTTTATCGCATTTGAGATTCCTTCTACATCTCTTGGTTTCACGTGTAACCCCGTTACTTTGTTAAGATTATGATATGTTGTACCGGTTCCAAGCTCTGTTGTTATAACTGGAATGCCGCACGCCATAGCCTCTAATACCACAATACCAAATGCTTCGCCTCTATCCGTAGAGGGTAAAACAAAAACATCGGCAGCGCTATAAAATTCCGGTAGATCAGAATATGGAATATTCTCCAAGAAAAGAACTCTATCTTGTATCATCAATTTTTCACAAAGCTTTTTGACAAAAGGTTTCTTTGGTCCTTTGCCAATCATAACAAGGACATAATTATTTGGAAGTTTTGCGAAGGCTTTTACCAAATATTCCAAACCTTTATATCTTCCAAATCTACCTACGTACAAAACTATCTTTGGGTTTCTGTGCTTAAAGTTAAGTGATTCTATGATCACAGATCTTTTGTTTTGGGGTCTATAAAAGAAGTGTTCGGTATCTACAAAAAGTGGTATTATTTCAATCTTATGTTTGTATTTCTTTAGAACATCGTTGCTTTCTATCATCATTGGTGATGTTACAATAATTTTTTCCATTTTATTCAAAAACTTGTCTGTTAAAAAGTGATTGTAAAAGTGACCAACCAATCCCCTGCCTGACACTTCTGCGTGAAAAAAGCAAATTTTGGTTTTGTTTATATACCTCTGGTGTAACAAGAAGTTCAGTTCCGGTTGAAAAGAAGGGAAATGGAAAATCAATTTGTCAGCGTCGTTTATAATATTCTTGAAATACTTTGCATAAAAAAGAGATATTCTAACAGGATCAATTTTTATGTTCACAGGGATTCTCCACACTTCTATGTTGTTGAGATGTTCTATTTTTAAATGTCTTTCGGAGTTGAAAGTCAAAACCTTAGATTTGAATCCATGTTCTGCTACAATTTTTGCAATTGCTTCGGTTACCACTTCAACGCCGCCAATTTCAGGTGGGTACATTTTGTTGATGTTTACCACTGTCACAAAATTACATCTCCTCTCAAAGATGTGTGAATTAATACAGTACAGTAAAACAAAAAAACTTGGGAATGTACTTACTATTTTCATTCCCCGGTGAACAAAATTGAGCGATTCCTCTTTTTGTTTCTTTTCTTAATTATAACTCAGTTAGTGTTTTTTTACAACTTTTTTTAACTCAATCCATCCATTTTTTATACTTGTTTATGTCTCCTTACCCATTCTTGAGCTATGAATGCACCAACGTCTTCAGCGAATGTACCAGGACCAAACCCTGCGTCGAATCCAAGTTCCTTAGCAAGTTCATGAGTTATCCTTGGACCTCCGACAATGACTATCACATCTTTTCTTATTCCCTCAGCTTCGAGTATTTCAATCAAATTTGTTAGGTTTTTTATATGCACATTTTTTTGTGTAACTGTTTGTGAGACAAGTAAAGCGTCGGCTTTGACTTCTATTGCTTTGGCAACGAATTCTTCATTTGGTACCTGGCTTCCCATGTTGTAGACTTCAAACATCTTGTATCTTTCAAGTCCGTAATGTCCGGCAAAACCTTTCATGTTTAGTATAGCATCCAGTCCTACGGTATGTGCATCCGTTCCTGTTGTTGCGCCAACCACAACAAGCTTTCTTCCAATGTTCTTTTCTATGAACTCGTCAATTTCTTCCATTGTCATTCTGTGTACTTCGACCTTAGGTACTTTAATTGCTGTGTAATCTATCGTATAGACACAATCCCCATAACCAATGAAGAATGTAAAACCCGGCGTAAGTTGGTGGTGATATACTATCATCGGATTGTCAAGCCCCATTTTTTTCATGAGCAGTTTGGCGGCTTCGACTGCTTCATCACCATCTGGAACTGGTAATGTGAAGCTAACTTGAACCTTGCCGTCGTTCATTGTGTCGCCGTAGGGTTTTATGGCTTGAAGATTCAGCGTTTTGTCAAAATCTTTTTTGTCAAGTGAATACAATCCTCCGGACATAAATTTCCTCCTCTCGGCTCTATTTCTTATATCTCAGCTTTTGGATTCATCTTTTCCTCAAACGGGTTGTAGTAGTACTTGCCTTTTTCAAATACTCCATCAAGTCCCTTTCCACCTTTCATCGAACGTTTTGTGTTTGCGAAAACTCCTTTTTCAAGTGACTTAAACAATCCATCTTCTCTCATTTTTTCCAACAGTTCTATTGCTTGATCGAGTACTTCCTGTGCACGTCTTTGGATTATTCCACCCGGTTTAAACACAATTTCATCACCGATATTTTTCATGTTGTTAAATATGTACTTTGCTGTGTCAATGGCTATGTATCTATCGGATAAAAACGGTGTGTGTATTGCTTCAGTCATCATTCCAAGTAGTTGTATTCCTTGTTTTGTCCAGATTCCCACGACATTGAACATTGCATCCTGTACAAGTCCTCTGAAAATGTTACCTGTCATAAATCTCGTGGGTGGCATGTACTTAAGTGGCGCTTTTGGGAATAGCTCTCTTGAAAGTTGAGCCTGTGCAAGTTCGTACAAAAATCCATTTTCTAAAGATGGATCCATCTCAAAAGCATGTCCAAGTCCCATCTGCTCTTCCGGAATTCCAGCCAAAAGTGCGAGTTGTTCATTGATAAGTTGTGAAGATATTACCGTATATCCTTGTTCGTAGGCATCGGCTGTTGTTAAATAATTATCTTCACCCGTATTTATTATTATCCCGGCGTAACCAAGTATGATCCTTGAAAAATATTGATCAACCATTGTGCGTATCATGTTTATATCCCTAAACAATATTCCATAGAGTGCATCGTTTAACATAACATCAAGTCTTTCAAGTGCACCTAATGCTGCTATTTCCGGCATACACAAACCCGAACTGTAATTTGTTTGTCTTATATACCTGCCAACTTCATTGGCCACTTCGTCAAGTGCTTTTCTCATTATTCTAAAATTTTCCTGTGTTGCAAAAGTTCCTCCAAAGCCTTCTGTTGTTGCACCGTAAGGTACGTAATCAAGTAAACTTTGGGCTGTTGAACGTATAACTGCTATTATGTCGGCACCTTGTCGTACAGCAGCTTGTGCTTGCACAACATCTTCGTATATATTACCAGTTGCGACGATAACGTATATGTAAGGTTGGAGTGGATCACCAAGTTTTTCGAGTAACATTTTCCTTTCTGATTTTTTTTCATCGACTTTTTTAACAGCTTTCTGAGAAAGTTCATCAATAACATCTTTTATTTCGCTCATGCTGTGCATCGGTAATTTTGTCAGGTCCAGCTTACCATTCGCAACTTCTTGGGCGATTTCTTGAGGTTCCATACCGGTTTCTAACATTGCATTTCCAATATACAGAGTCACACCGTTCTGCAGTGCTCCCTTTTCTTTTAAATGATCAACAACTACGTTTGGTAAAGGTATGTCGTCACTTGTCACACCATCTATTCCAAAGAATCTACAAATCGTTCTTTCAACGCTTACAGTTGAGTATTTTTTTACAAACTTAACCACATCGACAGCTATATCTTTGGCAAGTTGACGAGCTCTTTCAACCTTCTTTGGATCTATACCTAGCTTGCTCTCGAATACTTCAGACATCTTTGTACCTCCCCAATTTATTGTTATTTAAATTTTCTCTTGCCTTCTTTATTATCTGTTGGTTTATTCCAAGTAATTCCATAATTTTAATAGCTTCTTTTGGTACGGTCGATTCATTACTTTCAATTAAGGTGTAATCTATGTAATTTTGAATATTTTCAATCAGTTTCTCTGGTTGCTCTGAAAAAGAAAACCCTATGTCTTCTCTTAACCCTTTTACTCTCAGTCTTTTTTTAGAGCGAATATCATCTAAGTGTGTGACAATTAAAGTATAAGAACCGGTACTTTCAAATTCATCAACGATTGCATTGACAATCGCGTTAGCTTCGTATGGATTTGTTGTCCTGGCTGGTTCGTCTATAAGTACAAGGCTTCGAGAAAGTTTTGCCCTACTTAATGCTTCGTTTATCATTAGTATTTCAGAGCCGAAGGAAGACAGTCCACTAAGGGGCTTTTGGTAATCTTCTGCAATGATTGCAATCGAGTCTAAAAAGATTGTTTTACATCTTTGTGCGGGTACAAAAAAACCAAGTTGTGCCATATACTGTACAAGTGCAACTGTTCTTAGTATTACGCTTTTTCCTGACATATTTGCTCCTACTATAATTGTAACACCAGGACGTATGTCTATGCTCACTGGTTGGTAATTTTTCGATTTACTTTTTAGTTCTTCTTTGAGCTTTGGATTAAACATGTTCTCTATGTGTATGTTGAAGTCTTTAAAATCTTTCTCAAAGTTCACTATCTCTGGCTTGCTTAATTCACAATTTATTGCCAATTTTGCCTTCGTAATTATTACATCAAGGTATTTTACTTTTTCTATTGATTCCGTAATGATATTCGAGTAATCGTAAAGCTTTGCTGATATGTCTTTCAGTATCTGCTTTTCTAACCTTATCTCTTGTTCGGACAATTCGGCAAGTTGTGATTCATCGTAAGTTTTTAACTTAATTAGTTCGCGCTTTTTTTTGCGTATTTCCTTTAGTTCTTCGCTGTAAGTGTCATAGACGTAAAACGTTGGCAATCTTGTTTTCTCTGGGTCGAGTATGTCGATAACATTTACAAGTTGCGGAGGTAGTAAATCTTCAGGAACTTCTCCTGAGATTTTTTCGCGTACATTTTCAACAACAAGCGCATAATTTTTTAATTCAAATAGTTCAACTTCGTCTAATACTTCTCCACTCTTAAGTCGTTCCACACTTTTTGAAATGTCAACCACATTCTCAAATTCTTTAATAATTTCTTGAGTAATTACAGATTGCTTGATCAGTCTCACAAACAAAGTAATATCGTTTAAGTGTTGAGCAATATGCTCAAAACTAAGTGGTTTGAGATGTTTAAAGTATTTTCGACCAAACGGAGTTTTTGGTTCAAGGAGTGTTTTTACGTAGTCAAATCCTATTATTCTTTCAAATTCCTCTGTTTTTGAAGGTATAGTTGAAAAGACAAACAATTTCATCACCTACGCACGTCGATTATGGGGATATTTATAACTTTTTTCAGTTCATTTATAATAGATTCTGAATCAATTAAGTACCCACTTGGTGAGTAAGGATTTACTGTTATTCCTATAACATTTGTCTTCTCAAGTACTTTTATATTTGGTCTGTATTTAACAAATTGCTCGTAAGAAATGAATACTTTTGTAAAATCTCTTACGATTATTTGCTTGTTATAGACTGCTCTTAACACGCTATCGGTGAGTGCCCCTGGGATGTATATGCAGGAAAAGTCACCTTCTATTTCTTTGAGTTTTTGTAGATTGAGGGCGGATGATACGTTTGAGTTTTTCCATTCGCTTCCATCAAATATCCAGATAAGGTTACTGGTTGCAACTTCCAAAGGAATTTGTTCAAAAACTGGTAATGTACATAGAGTATGTATATATTTTGTATGTCTGATAATTTCTCTTTTTTCTAAGGAATAAGCTGCACCAGTGGCAAGTATTACACTGTCTGCGATCGATGGTTTTGCTTGACTGAATCGTGAGAGTGCACCATCGATTATAACCAGATCTGCAATGTTACTTAAATACGTTGTAACTTCTTTCATCCAGGCTGTGGTAGGAGGTCCTGATAATACTACTTTTCCTGGTTCACACGCACGCGCTATGATTAATCTACCGGTTGGTGTTGTTTGAGTGGAGACATGTAGAATCTCCGACAGCACTGTTCTTCGTTTGAAAAAGAATTCTGTTGTAGTATAAATCTGTCCTTCATCAACGTAAACGGACGGTTTTGGGCTTCCAAATACTATGTCTTTTTCCTCACCGTCCGTCCCTATGGATGTTAAGGCTATATTTTTCTTTCCCGTTAAGCATTTAACTATGAAATTCAAAGTTTCCGTTTTGCCAGTATTTTTCTCGAGCCCTATGATCGCTAAGATTTTGGCGTTTAAAACCGATTGTATGAGTACAGATTTGTCATCCATAATCGTTAAATTTTCACAAGAGCTTCCCCTTCGATTGCGTTATCTCCATTTTCTTTAATTACGAATGTGTCAAGTAGAACTCTCCTTTTTTCCTTATCTATTTCTTTGACAATCAATTTGACTGTAACTTCTTCACCAACATAAACTGGTTTTTTAAATTTTGCGTTTTGCATGAGATATATTGTACCTGCACCTGGAAACTCCATACCAAGTACAGCGGATATTATTCCAAGCGATAAGACACCATGAGCAATTCTACCTTTGAATATAGTATTTTTTGCAAATTCTTCATCCAAATGGACGGGGTTCTTATCACCTGTTGCCTCGGCAAACAATTTCACCATTTCGTCTGTCACGGTTTTCTTGACTTCGTAAATTTGTCCAACGAAGATGTCATCTATATTTGGTACCATATTTTAATTTCCTCCTTTGATTTTTTCTTTCCAGTTTTTGATTCTCTCATGTCTTTCTAAATGTGCAGGTTCTATGCTTATCTTCTTATCGGTGAACAGTGAGGCAACACCAGAGAATTTGTATTTGTCTCTGTATTCACTATCATCAACATCGCTTTCGGTGTCTTCAGGTTCATGGTATGCTACGATAACTCCTTCGTAATTTCTTAATATAACTGTGTGGTCAGACATGGATATAACATAGTTTGGCATAACTCTTATCTTTCCACCACCAGCAGGTGCATCTACAACAAACCATGGTACGCAAAATCCTGAAGTGTGTCCAATAAGTGCTTCCATTATCTCAAGTCCTTTTTTGACAGATGTTCTAAAGTGTGTAAGCCCTTGAGATAAGTCGCATTGATAGATATAATAAGGTCTGACTCTGATCTTAACAAGCTGATGGACAAGTTCAGTCATTATGTAAGGACTATCGTTTATCCCACGTAATAAGACCGATTGATTACCAAGTGGTATTCCGGCATCAGCAAGCATCTCACATGCTCTTGTTGATTCTGGGGTTATTTCTTTCGGATGATTAAAATGTGTATTTATCCAAATTGGATGGTATTTTTTTAACATGTTTGTTAGTTCGGGAGTTATCATTTGTGGTAAAACAACAGGTGTGCGTGTGCCAATCCTTATTATCTCAACATGCTTTATCTTCCTGAGCTCCCTAAGTATGTATTCAAGCATTTCAATACCTACAAGTAAGCCATCTCCACCTGAGATAAGTACGTCTCTGACTTGTGGGGTTTCTTTTACATACTCTATCATTGCATCTATCTCTTGTTTGGTTCTTGCCCTGTCATGCTGACCAGCAAATCTTCTTCGTGTACAGTGCCTACAATACATGGAACACATATCAGTAACGAGCATCAACACTCTGTCCGGGTATCGATGAGTCAAACCCGGAACAGGTGAATCTTCGTCTTCATGCAATGGGTCAGTCATATCCCATGGTGATACAACAAGCTCTTTTGCTGTTGGAACTGCTTGTCTTCTAATAGGGCACTTTGGATTGTCTGGGTCCATCAGACTGGCATAGTACGGAGTAATGGCCATTCTCAAAGTTTTGAGAGCATTTCTAACACCTTCCTCTTCCTCAGGTGTTAGATTGATAACTCGTTTTAGTGTATCAACATCCATTATTCTATTTCTTATTTGCCATTTCCAGTCATTCCACTCTTCGTCTGTTACATTTTTCCAAAGTGGTATGTCTTTAAAATGCCTTGCCACAAAAATCCCTCCTGTAATAATTGCACATTTGAACTATTTTTTGATAATTCAATAGATGCAAGTTTATGTATAGATTGTTTCAAATAAATCCCTTATTTGCTTAGATTCCCTGAGGATATTTAGTGCCACTTCGGCATGTCCTTTAGTATATCCGTTACCAATTATCATTGTGATGTCCTTACCAACTCCCTCTGCGCCAAGAGCAGCCCTTGTGAATGAAGTTGCCATACTAAAGAAATACACGATACCCTCGTCTTTTGTTATCAAAATCGAAGACATTTCTGTGGTTGGGACATTGACATTGTTTATAACAACGTCGCAGTACTCTCCACCAGTTACTTCCATTACCTTATGATACATTTCTACTGGTTTTGTTGCATCGGCAACGATAACATGATGTGCTAATTTTAAGTCTTGGATACGTTTTGCATTTTCTGAAGAATATTCTACAACGATAAGCTTTCCACTATTCCTGAGGATTTTCATTGCTTCGTAAGCACATAATATTCCTGATTTTCCTCCACCACCTATGATACACACCGTCATACCAGGTTTTACAAGTTTTTTCGTTTGAGCTGGTGCACCAGCTACGTCTAAAACTGCAAGTGCAAGTTTTTCGGGTATATCATCTGGGAGTTTGGCGTATATACCACTTTCAAAAAGTATTGCCTTACCTTCTATGTCTACTTGATCAGTTTCGATGTTTACATTTATTATCTTGTCAATTCTGAGAGGGGTGAGAGAAAGACTAACAAGTGTTGCTATTTTATCCCCCACCTTTACATCAGTTGGAAAATCAGGACCAATTTCTTCTACCACACCTATTAGCATTCCTCCGGAGCCGGTAACTGGATTTTGCAACTTCCCTCGTTCGCTTACTATCTTTAGAATAGTATCTTTTATGCATTCAATGTTACCATGACATGCTTCTTTTATTTGTGTAAAACTCGCTGAATCTACGTTGAGTGTTTTAACATCTATCAGCATTTCATTTGTGTATATATCCATATTATTGTCTATTTTTTGCGCCGCCTGTGGTAAAGTACCTTTTGGTTCGATCACTCTATGAGTACCAAAAGGACATCCTTTTACATTTTTCATTCTTTTTCCCTCCTAATTCCAAGCATTTCTCGTGCTTCGTCAGGTGTTGCTATCTCTCTACCAACTTCTTTAGCAATTCTTACTATTCTTTCAACAAGTTGTGCATTAGACGTTGCAAGTTCGCCTTTTTTGTAATAGATATTGTCCTCAAATCCAACTCTAACGTGTCCACCCATCAGTATAGCGTGTACGGCAAGTGGTAATTCATATTTTCCAATGCCTGCAACAGACCATGTACATCCTTTTGGTAGTTTATTAACTAAGAAGACCAAATCTTCTATGTTGCCAGACATAGCTCCGGGAACGCCCAATACAAAGTCGAAATGAAGTGGT
Source organism: Fervidobacterium sp. (assembly GCA_026419195.1). NCBI lineage: Bacteria > Thermotogati > Thermotogota > Thermotogae > Thermotogales > Fervidobacteriaceae > Fervidobacterium > Fervidobacterium sp. The sequence goes on along the minus strand of JANZZV010000005.1, from coordinate 108,162 downwards.
AGCTCAAGTAAGCCTTTTTTGACGAGTCTAAGAGCATTTTCTACCATTCCAGGTTCGAAAATCTCAATCTCAGGTTTTATTCCTTTCTCTTTCATACGTATCGCAAGAAGTTCCATAAAAGATGGGGTATTCATAAAAACATCTTCGCCAAAGTTGCAGGAACCAGCCGATAGTGTTGCCATCTCCGGTTCCGCATCAAGACATTGAATTCTCTCTTCTGGTTTATGCCAAACAGCTCCACCGGTTGAAAATTGCAATATTATGTCGCAACCTTTTTCGCGTATTTTCCTTTTAATTTCCGCATATACCTCTTTGGATTGCGTAGGTGTGCCGTCTGGCATTCTGGCATGTATATGTGCAATAGAAGCACCTGCTTTCCAAGATTTGTAAACTTCTTCAGCAATTTCTTCAGGAGTTATGGGAAGGTTGGGTTGTTGAGCTTTTGTAACTTCAGCACCAGTAACAGCAACGGTAATAATTAATTTATCCATATAGTATCACCTCAACTAATGGGTTTCTCAGATTCACCGTGTTAGAACCAAATCTCAAATTCAAAGTTAAGACTAACTGAACTTACGGTCTAATCTGATTCCTTATTATTAGTTGGTTGTATTTTGTACCTTTGTTTCTCAAGTGGTACAACGCATGTTCCACTTGCTCTACAAACTAATATAGGTTTTTCAATTACTTCTGCAGCGCTGTCGTTTATATCTGGCCTTGATCTAATCACTTTGTAAGCCTCGAATTTCATTTTACGTGACGTACGTCCAACTTCTACAATTTCTCCGTAAGCTTCTATGTAATCACCTGCGTATACTGGTGCTAAGAATTCAACATTATCGTAAGCTCTAAAAAGTCCTTCATCACCATCGTATCTAATCAACAGTTCGGTAGCAACGTCCCCGAAAAGTTGTAACATTCTTGCGCCATCAACAAGATTTCCACCGTAATGTGCATCAGCCTGACTCATTCTAACCCTTATCATTGCCTTTGGAAAATTCATTGAGACACCTCCAAAATGACTGCAAAATCTTAAAATTTCCTTAATTTATCAGGTACTATCAATCGTGCCTCTGTAAGCTTGAGCACTTCATCAAGAGTTGTTTCCTCTGCTATTTCTTCAAGAACCAGACCATCATCAGTTGGTTTTATTACAGCTAATTCTGTTACTATCAAATCTACTCTTCTTATTGAAGTAAGTGGCAATGTACATTTTCTCAAAATTTTCGGTTCACCTTTTGCCGTATGTGTCATTGCGACAATAACACGTTTTGCACCGGTTACCAAATCCATAGCTCCACCCATACCTGGAATCATCTTTCCGGGAATCATCCAGTTGGCAAGATGCCCTTCCTCATCTACTTGTAATCCTCCAAGAACAGTAACATCAAGATGACCGCCTCTGATGAGCGCGAAAGAAAATGCGCTATCAAATGTCATTGCACCAGGAAGTGCCGTAACAAAGCCAGCACCAGCATTTGTTAAGTCTTTATTTTCAAAACCACTTTCAGGTTCGGGTCCCATCCCTATGATCCCATTTTCACTTTGAAAAAAAACATGTACACCTTTTGGAATGTAATTTGCAACAAGTGTAGGTAGACCTATTCCAAGATTAACTAAGTCACCTTCTTTTAATTCCTGAGCAACTCTCCTTGCGATTTTTTCTTTTGGATCAACTGACATATCACTTCACCCCCGAAACAACGACATAGTCTACAAGTACACCTGGGGTTTTTATCTCGTCTGGTGAAAGCACACCAACAGGTACTATTTCTTCGACTTCTACTATAACTGTATCCGCTGCCATAGCCATCAGTGGATTAAAGTTAGTGGCGGTCAAGTTGTAAACAAGATTTCCAAAATAATCACATCTCTTTGCTTTTATCAGTGCAATATCTGCTTTCAGAGGCAGCTCGAGCAAATATCTTTTTCCATTAATCTCAATAACTTGTTTTCCATTTTCTACTATTGTTCCAACTCCTGTTGGAGTCAAAATACCACCAAGCCCAGCACCACCGGCACGTACTCTTTCAGCCAGCGTACCTTGTGGAACCAATTCAACCTCTAGCTCACCTGATATCATTTGCCTTTGAGTTTCTGGATTTGTACCAATATGAGATACTATAACCTTTTTACAAAGCTTGTTTTTCACAAGCTTTCCCACACCCTTGTCTTCAAACGCAGTATCGTTAGCTATGACTGTCAGGTTTCCTATTCTCTTTTCAACGAGTTTATCAATGATATTTTCAGGTGTTCCAACACCTAGGAAACCACCTATCATAACAACCATGCCAGGTCTTACTAACTCAACAACTTGGTCGCAACTGACAACTTTCAAAACTTGTTCCCCCCTTCTTTAAGGCATTTCAATTCTTCAAGATCAGTATATCATTCAAAAATATTACTTTCTAATTTTGCACAATTAACAAATAGCGCGCATAAATAAGCAAGAAAGAGATTGAAAAAGCAATGACCGAAAAACCAAGGCTTTTAAAGGCTTATGAAATACGACTTTTTTATAAAAAAGTATTTGGTTATTGAACTACGATTGTAAGCAGACAGGCTAAAATATTGAGAAGTTTTTGATGGAGAGTCCTGGTAATTGATCGAATGGACATTTGTTTTTTGTTCGATTATTGGGTATAATATAATCAAAATATCATTGAGGTTGGACTGAAAGGGGCGTTAGAGGATGAAACGCATCAGAGGATTCTTCTTAATTGCTATTACTTTTTTGACTATTTTATTTAACTACGGTTGTACATCGAAACAAGTTTCGATAACTCCAGAACTTGTCAGTCCTGAGAATAATGCAACAAACGTACCATTTAACAACGTTGTACTTAGATTTAAAGCCACAGTCGGTAAAACTTATGATATTATTGTAAAAGATTCGGCAACAAATTCGCAGGTATTCACTAAAACTGTAAAAGCCGAAAAGGAAATCGAGCAGGTGATTGTACCAAAAGGGATCTTCTCACCAGAGAAAAAGTACAAATGGTACATTAGGTTAACAAACAACGACTCTGTATCCAGTAGTCAGTGGGTGTTTACAACTAAAAAAAATACGCCGCCAACAGTATCTGGATTGTTACCGAATGGTACAAGTGGTCATCCCTTTGGGATGCTTGGACTTACTTGGAAAGCATCTGATGAAGATGATGATGATTTAACCTTCACTGTAAGAATATACGAAAAAGGTAAAGATAAACCTTACATAGAAACATCTGTTGCAACAGACACCTATTTAGCAAAAAATTTGAGGCAAACTACTACGTATCGGTGGAGTGTTGAAGTAAAAGACAAATGGGGAGCGGTTGTAAATTCGCCGTTTGCTGAATTTACTACCAAAGCTAATGAACCACCGGAAAAGATCGAACTCATATCTCCGCAAGATAAATCAACAAACGTAAAATTCAACAATTTGTTATTGAAATGGAAAGGATTAGACAGGGACTTTGAAGAGCTGAGGTACACAGTTTACCTTTACCAAGAAGGAACTGCCCCTAGTAATCCAATCATAAGTCTCTCACCAGAAGAGGAATATCAAGTTACAGGATTAGCACCGAATACAAATTACATACTTCAAATAGAGGCTTACGATACTCACAATGAGAAGGCATCTCAACGTTTTTCATTTAGGACAAAGGTTAACACACCCCCACCGGTACCTGTTTTACAAGAACCAGCTAATAATTCCAGAGTGAATCTCGCAAAGGTTTCTTCTTTAAATTTCAGGTGGGGTGCTGTTGTGGATCCCGACGAAGATTATGTAAGCTATAGGTTCGTAATAAAAGGCTCTTCTTCCGAAAGATTCATGGATCCGGTGAATGATACACAGATTAACTTTAGCCAAATCGCGGGATTTTTTAAAGTAGGAGAAAGATATCAGTGGTATGTAGAAGCAAAAGATAAACATGGAGCGAAATCCACAAGCGCTACTTTTACTTTTGAAACTTACAGAAATAATCCGCCTTCAGTACCATCAAATCCATTCCCGAGTAATAACAAGGAAAATTTACCAAATAGAATTTCGCTGTTTTCATGGACCTGTTCTGATCCAGATGGCGATGAACTGAAATACGATTTGTATATGGGTGATAGTCCTGATAATCTTAAGTTAAAAGCATCTGACTTACGTAAAAATGAATATTCAACGTCGGAACTGTTTGAATTTGGTAAAAGGTACTACTGGAAAGTTGTTGCAAGAGATGGTTACAATGATCCAGTAGAAGGACCTGTTTGGAGCTTTAGAATTACGGAAACGAAAATTCCGCCAACGGCTCCCGTACTTATTTCACCGTCTGATAATCAAAAAGAGCTCAACTTTAACAGCGTAACTTTAAAATGGAAATCGAGTAGCGATCCAGACGATGACAAAGCGTCTCTTGAATATTATGTTTACTATGGTAGAGCCGATGAATTAAATATGGCTCGTATGCTATCTGGTCAAACTGCTGATGAGATTTCGATTACAATTAGTGGTTTGCAACCTGTAACAACGTACTTTTGGCGCGTTGAAGTAAAAGATCCATTTGGAAATTATGCCTACAGCAGTACGTGGAAGTTTACAACTAGAACAAACACTGCCCCATTGTGGCCAAGCAATCCAAGTCCGGAAGATGGTACAGTCATAACGTCAAGTTCAACTACGACTGAAGTTGTTCTTGGTTGGGATGGAAAAGATCCTGATAATGATAGATTAACGTACGAAGTGTACATAAGTCGAACCAGCGATTTTACGAATGTAACTCCAAGAGTAACAGCAGATAATTACTTAAAACTGCGTTTGGAAAGTCCTGCAAAGTACTATTGGTATGTTGTTGCAAAAGATCCACATGGTGGTGTAACTCAAGGTGATATTTGGACATTTGAAATCAGAAAATAACTCCACGCAAGATTTTAATCTCATTCGTCTTTCTTTTAAGGAGTGATCGGTTGAAAATTGCTGTTGTTGGTGGTGGACCGGCAGGGGTTTCTTGTGCAAGTTTTTTGAAAAGATACGGAGCAAATGTGATTATATATGAGAAAAGAGTCATTGGTGGACTAATTGAAAATGCGTGGTGTGTTGAGAATTTTCCATTGGTAGAGCCGTCAAGCGGGGTTGTATTAGCAAATAGGTTGAGAAAGATAGTAAAAGAAAATAATATACAGGTAGTTTTCGACGAAATTTTATCTGTGAACGGAAATACACTTCTTGGAAGGCACGGTTCATACGACACTGATGTGATTGTTTTAGCTACGGGAACCGCTCCAAAGAGAATTATTGAATTTGAAGTTAACGATCGTGTTGTGTACGAGTACAGGGATCTACCTTCTGACGTTAAGAGTCTTGCAATCTATGGCGGTGGAGACGTTGCTTTCGACAGTGCAATTCAGGCAAAATTGAGAGGTATAAACGTTAAAATATTCATAAGAGGGAATTCAATTAAAGCTGTACCAAAATTAGTTGAGAAGGCATCTGAACTTAGGATAGAAATTGGACTTAATAGCCAGATCAAGTCTGTAAAAGATGCTAAGTGCGGAGTTGAAATTACTACGAGTGTGGGTGAATTTTATTTTGACGCCTTACTTGTTGCTGTTGGTCGTGAAGTTAATTTACCCGAGATTAGAAACGCAAGTAATGTGTATATAATTGGAGATGCTGCACATGTAGAATTCCGTCAAGCCTCTATTGCTGTTGGTGATGGTATCAGATGTGCAATGGATATTATTATGAAAAATCAGAAAAAGTGAATGAGTTAGAACAAGCCATGAAAAATTTATTTATTCACAATTTAAAATCAAAAAAACATTTCAACGTTGACTTGGATTGATTTAATAGGATAAAAGCCTAATATGTCAACGGATTTGTGAAGAAATTAAAAGATCTTTGATCAGAAACCAGCGAGCAACAGAATAATTCTTAGTTTACTTAGCTTTAAGTGTGTTTGAAAAGACGATAGAGATTTTGACTAAAAGAAGGATCTACGCTATGTTGTTAGAAAAGATATTTTGGAAATAGCAAACGTTGAAAATATAAAAATAATAAATTAATCAGGAGGTAGTATTCTCGCATGGAAGATACAAGTTTGGATGTTCTTGAAGTATATGGTAAAGAAGATATTGCGATGGTCTATTTGGCAAAGACGCCTCAAGGATCTTTTGTTGAGTTTGTTGAATCCTTACAACCTCCTATTCCAAGAGAAGACAAATGGGTGCTAATCGTCTCAACAATGGATGGTTGCCCGATAGGTTGCATGATGTGTGATGCCGGTGGATATTATAAAAGAAAGTTAAGTAAAGATGAAATAATAGCTCAAATTTTGTTCTTAGTAAGAAGAAGATACGAGGAAAGCGTACCCGTTAAGAAGTTTAAAATTCAGTTTGCCCGAGTTGGTGAACCATCTTTGAATGATGATGTTATCAGTGTACTTGAAGATCTGCCAAGTTTAATAAATGCACCAGGTTTGATGCCCTCGATAAGTACTGTAGCACCTGCTGGCAGAGAAGTTTGGTTTGAGAGGTTATTGGAAGTTAAAGAGAAATATTATATTGGTAGATTTCAGTTACAATTTTCTATACACACTACGGATGAAAAACAAAGAGATGAAATTATTCCCGTAAAAAAGTGGAGTTTTGAACAGATGGCAAAATACGGTGAAAGATTCTTCAGCAAATGTGATAGAAAAATAACCCTAAACTTTGCACTTGCAAAGGAGAATATAGTAGATTCAAATATAATCAAGAGATATTTCGATCCAAACAAATTTTTGATAAAAATAACACCTGTTAATCCTACCTACAAAGCTATTGAAAACAGGTTAAATTCCGACGTGACGGATAGTGGACTGGTTTTGAAACACAGAACTTTTGTCGAAGAGTTGAAAAATTACGGATACGAAGTGATCATAAGTGTAGGCGAACTTGAGGAAAACAAGATTGGAAGTAATTGTGGACAGTATGTACAAAAACACTTGACGGCACTTAGGAAATTGGATAATGCTTACGTTTTTGTAAAGAAATGAAGAAAGCCGGTAGCTTTGTCGCTACCGGCTTGTTGCTTAAGTTCTTATACAAATTCAAAATAAGACTAATGCTAAATAATCTATCGCAACTGAGACAATGGAATGGTAAATTTCTACAGGGATTTGTATATTTAAGTCTTCATAAAGTTCATCCATTAATTCCATAACTTCTTGCTTTTTCTTTTCACCATCACCTGGTCTTTCAACGAGATACATTAATAGTTTAACAATATCCCAAATCCATTTCATTTTAATCACCAACCACCTAGGCTCTTATACTACTCAGCGAGATTGACAAGCACATTTACGTTACTTTCTATTACTCTTGCTTCATCTGGTTCAAAGTTATCCGGTACTAAACCAAGTAATTTTAGTGCTTGTATATCTTGTGTTAGTTCTGCAATATCTATGTTTTCAATTGGTTCGGGAACATTTATTCTGTAAATTCTTCTACGTCCGTTTTCTTCTCCTCTGTAAATCAAGGTTAATCTTTTCATTCCGAATCACCTACACTTTCGGTAGAGATTATCTGTGCACTTTCGCATAAATACTTTGAATACTTATCGAGAATATTCACAACTGTCTGTGCAGCAGTCGCAGAGAAGTCTTCTGAAACAGTCAAAGTTTGCCTCCTGTAAATTGGCTTTCCTTGTTCATCTTCCCCTATAATCCACCTTATAGATAATCTTTTCATGCCTTTACACCCCCAAATCTTTTTACCTGCGCAGGCATTATTATGTATCTACTTTTCGTAGTTTGTTTTGTTGTATTGTTACATACATTTACACAAAAGAAAATTCTGTTTTTATTTTGTAAATAAAAACTGATTTATGTTTACATATATCTGATGCTCGTTGGGAATTACAATCCACTGAGGACAGGAAAAGGTATGTAAGTTGTCAGAAGCCTATGTAGGTGGTAGTAACGGTCATGTAATTAAAGAAAAAGGTAGGTATCGAAATAGGTATTGAAATTAATTTATATATTTATAATAACTTTTTCTTCATCTCGTACATTCGTGCATCAACTTCTCTGTATATTTGCTCTATAGTTTCGAATTGCGATGCATCTATTATTCCATAGGATACTTTTATATTTTCCTTCTCAAGATTTTTCAAAATTCTCTCTACCACCCTTTGCGCACTTTCCGTATCTGTTTCGGAAAGGACTATTACAAACTCATCGCCACCATATCTTGCTATAACATCCATGGCTCTTATCGTTTGATTAACTATCTTCACTAAGTTTTTTAACATGTTATCCCCATAAACATGTCCATACATATCGTTAACTTCCTTAAATCTGTCGATATCTATCAATATAACAGACAAAGGAGTGCCCATTCTCTTACTTTTGTACATCTCTTTTTCAAGATACTGTTCAAGAAACCTTCTACTGTACGCCCCGGTCAGATAATCCTTAATCGATAGTTCAAAAAGCTTTTTTCTGTCTTCCTCAACTTCTTTTAATATGTCGATAAAATATAGTGACAGATTTATGATATCGACTATTTTGTCGAATAAAATGATCGTGGAATCGGAAAACTGATCTTTACCTTGCTTTTCAAATAGAACAGCACCTCGAGCAATTGACCTGTAAACAATTGGTGCACAGTAAATAGTAAACAAACCTCCGTGGAGCTTCAAGATTGTGTAACCATTCGGTAGATCTGTTTCTTCTAAGGAATTTCTAATGTGCAATTTTGTCCTTTTATCTATAACATATCTTGTTAGATTCTTCACTTCAGGTTCCAGGGACATCCCACTTCTATCATCATCGATGTATTTCATGTACGGATAATACAAATAACCGTTTGGTTGCAAGAAAGCTATTCCGAAAGTATCAGCGAGTCCGTAATGTGTTAAGAGATCTTTTATTCGTTCACCAAGGTCGTAAATGCTGGTTTCTTCTTTGGACAATTCGTCAGAAAGTATATTGATGAGCTCGCTTAATATCTGTTTCTCAACACTTGGAAATTCAAGTGATATATCCCGTGTTAAAATTGCGCGATACATTTTTTCGTGGATCTTCTTCTTCAGGTAAGTTATTTGCAAATATTTTTTTCCTGTCTCTTTTGCCCAGGTGTGAAAATACTCTTCTTCAGTAAATTCTTTTTCTTGAAAAGCTTTTATCACGTCATGCAAAGCCAAATACTTTTCTGGATTTGAGAGTACCCTTTGCACATCTTCTTTATTTTTCAAATTTAAATCTAAGATGGCAGCATGATCTAATATCTTTGAATTTATGTAAATTAAATTTTCCGCCTGCCAAATTGCAACTCCATATCCTTGAGTGTCAATAATCATTCCAAAGCAATTGAGGAGTTCTTCTTTATCCTCAATTATCTTTTTTTGATTTTTCAGTTTTTTACTGTAACTTAAAAACACGAAGAACAAACTACTTAAGAGCAACAAAAAAACGCAAAAAAGGAAACTATTTGCCATTGTGCTTTCCCCTTTTGCAACAAATTTTCTATATTCACTAATAATCACTGTAACCATTAACTACCAGCTGTTTCCTATACATTCTGGCATACAAACCGTCATTTTCGATCAACTCGTAGTGATTTCCTTTTTCTACTATCCTTCCTTGGTCGAGTACATATATGATATCGGCACCTTGAAGCACCTTTAGTCTGTGCGTTATAACGATCATAGTTGAACCTTTCATTTTTGTACGGAGCATCTGTATTATCTGTTGCTCTGTTTCAGGGTCTACCGCAGAAAGACAATCATCAAATATGTAAACATCAGCTTGACGCATGAGAGCACGCGCGATAGTAAGTCTTTGCTTTTGTCCACCAGATAACATAACACCCCTTTGTCCTACTATTGTATCATATTTTTCCGGAAATTTTTCAACGTCTTCTTCTATTGCTGAAAGCTTTATTACTTCTTTGACTTTTTCAAATTCATACCGTTCCAATGCAAATGCAACATTTTCTTTTACAGAGTTTGAGAAAAGAAAAGTTTCTTGGGGGACGTAAGATATTAGTTTTCTTATATCTTTCGAATTCAGATCGTTTATGTCTATTCCGTTTACATAAACTGTTCCACTTTCGACTGGATAAAGTTTGCTTATTATCTTAACAAGTGTTGATTTTCCACTTCCTACGGTACCAACTATGCCTACGAATTGTCCTTTCCTTATTGAAAAATTAACATCTTTAAGTACGTACCTTTCTGTTCCCGGGTATTTGAAGCTCAGGTTCTTAATGTCTATTTGCTCTATTTTGCTAAGTATATGTGGTTTTTTTGGCTCAGTTACTAAAGGTTCCACACTCTGAAGCTCTTTTAACCTTTGCAAGGAAGCACGTCCTTGTTGAATCACATTCATAACCATACCATAAGCAGTTAAAGGCCATATTAACATACCTATGTAACTATTAAAGGCTATATAGTCCCCAAGTGTAATTGTACCTTTCACAACCATAGGTCCACCAACTGTGAGCGCTAAAAAAAATGCGAGTGTACCAACAAAATGAACAAGCGGCCACATAATTCCCCAAACTCTAATAAGTGAAATGGTAGCTTCAAAGTTATCTTTTGCTCTTCTTTCAAAAAGTTCTTCTATTTTTGGAATTATCGAGAAGCTTTTTATTATCCTTATACCATCTATCGTTTCTTCAGTGTAGCCACTTAATTCTGAGTAAACGTCTTGTACTTTTCTGGAACGTCGAAAAATAAGTTTTCCAAATAACGCGGAGATTATTATTATACCTGGTAAAGGCGAAAGTGCTATAAGTGTCAATTTCCAATTAGTTGATGTTGCCATGAAAAAAACAGTCATTGAGCTCATAAAAAGTGCATCAGTTAGTTGGACTACACCTATTCCTAACATTCGCTCAACGGTGGATAAGTCGTTTGTAAAGTAGGCCATTATATCTCCTGAACGATGCTTGTCAAAAAAATGCATGTCAAGCGAGAGTATTTTGTCGAACAGGGTTTTCTTACCATAGTAATCAAAATACCTTGAACTTCCCAATATGAAATAACGCCACCAAAATCTCCCAAATAACATGCCAAATGCCAATCCAAGAATGGAAAAAACGAAAAATCTAACATCGTTCAGGTCTTTTATATGTTGTATCGAGTTAACAGCCTTTGCAACAACTTTTGGTACAAATAACTGTAGCAAATCGATAACGATAAGTGAAATAATTCCAAAAATGTAGTAGTGCCATCTTTTTTTAAGGAAAGCTCTTAACACAATCAACACCACCCCGAAATCTAATTAATTTGCTATGCTAATTATCTTAATTATACAACATCTGTGCTGAAAATGTAATATCTAAAGATGATCAATCTTTAAGCATGAGTTAAAAAATCCGGAATCCATTTTGGATTCCGGATTCGATGAAAACCTTTATCTTCAAGTTTTTGTATTACATTGGATAATATCCTCTTTCTTTTACAGCGTTTGCTACTCTGTTGATTGCAACGATGTATGCGGCGGTTCTCATGTCCGTGTTGTATTTTTCTTTTGTCTTGTAAACTTCTCCGAAAGCATTGACCATCATCTTTGTTAATTTCTTTCTAATATCGTCTATATCCCAGAAGAACGTTTGCAGGTCTTGTACCCATTCAAAGTAAGACACGGTAACACCACCGGCGTTTGCAAGAATATCTGGCACTACAAGAATACCTTTCTTAATGAGTACTTCTTCGGCTTCTGGTGTTGTTGGTCCATTTGCACCTTCAACTATTATCTTTGCTCTGATATTGTTAGCGTTCTTCTCAGTTATTGCATTTTCCAAAGCTGCCGGAACAAGTATATCAACATCTAATTCGAGTAATTCTTCGTTTGAAATAGGTTTTCCTTTTGGATAACCCTTAATTATACCTTTATTTGAATCTCTGTATGCAATTAGATCGTTAATATCAAGACCGTTTTCGTTGTATATGCCACCACTTACGTCACTTACTGCGACTATCTTCGCACCAAATTCTTCGCTGAGTATTTTCGCACTGTAAGAACCAACATTACCAAAACCTTGGATAGCTACAGTTGTTTTAGAGATGTCTTTTCCAAGTACTTTACAAGCTTCATTGGCTGTTATTGCCACTCCTCTACCTGTTGCTTCTGGTCTACCTTCCGAACCACCTAAGTCGAGTGGCTTACCAGTTACAACACCAAGTGCGGTATAACCAACGTTCATGCTGTATGTGTCCATATACCATGCCATGATCTTAGCGTTTGTATTTACATCTGGAGCTGGAATATCTTTCTGTGGACCAACTAATATTTGAATTTCAGAAAAGTACCTTCTGCTGAGTCTTTCAAGCTCTTTCTCTGAAAGCTTGGTCACATCGACCTTGACACCACCTTTACCCCCACCATATGGAAGGTTCATAACAGCACATTTCCAAGTCATCCAAAAAGCAAGTGAGGCAACTTCATCAAGATTTGTGTCAGGATGATACCTGATTCCACCTTTTGCAGGTCCTCTTGCTGTATTATGTTGTACTCTAAAACCTTCAAATATTTCAACTCTACCATCATCCATTACGACTGGGAAGTGAACTTCTAATATCCTCTGGGGCCAAAGTAAAAAGTTACCGATGTTTGGATCAAGGTCCATCAATTCAGCTGCTTTCAAAAACTGTTTTTGAGCATTTTCATACAACGGACCAAACGGTTTGAGGTTTCCCATAGTACTTAGTTTCATTTCTTGCACCCTCCTTGACTTTTTTGTTGCAGGTTCGGCCTGCAGCTTTTTGGATAAGTACATTTCTATTATCTTTTATGCAGTCGCCATGAGCAACTATAATTATTGTGAAGTGTATCACATTTTCTGAGGAAAATAGTTAAAATCTTCTTTTTTCTCATATATGTTTAGATATCTTCATGTATGCATTTTCGATTATCTGTCGTTATTTATTTAAACATCAGAATAATCCTTTGATTTCACCATTTTCGTCGATATCTATATTTACAGCAGCTGGTATTTTCGGCAAACCTGGCATTAGCATTATCTCTCCAGCTAAAGCTACAACAAATCCAGCACCAGCGCTAATTTGGAAATCACGAATGGTGAATTCGTAATTGGATGGTGCATTTATTTTCTTTGGATCATCTGAGATACTGTTTTGCGTTTTGGCTATTATAACTGGATAGTTGCCAAATCCATTCTTTTTTAATACAGACAACTTTGATTTTGCAACGTCTGTGTATATAACTTTTCCGGCCCTGTAAATTTCTTTTGCTATCATCTCTACTTTTTGTTCAACTGGTAAGTCTAAGCTCACAAGTGGTTTGTACTGGCTTGGTGTGGATTGAACGATTTCAACGACAGCTTGTGCGAGATCTATTGCACCCTCTGAGCCTTTTGAGTAAGCTTCGTTTATTACGCATTTCACCGGACAATTACTCAACACAGCGTCTATCTCTGACTTCGTATCCGATGAGAATTTATTAAGTGCAACAACTACAGGCAAACCATATTTTTTCATATTCTCAATGTGAACTTTCAAATTATCCATTCCTCTCAGTACTGCTTCTGTGTTTTCTTTTGTTAGATCATCTTTTGATACACCTCCATGATACTTGAGAGCTCTGATTGAAGCGACGATAACTACGGCATCAACAAAGATATTGCCTACTGGTGCAACGAAATCAAGGAATTTTTGGGCGCCAAGATCCGCTGCGAAACCCGCTTCAGTTACCACATAGTCTGCAAGTTTAAGGGCAAGTTTTGTTGCTACAATACTGTTTGTACCATGAGCAATGTTTGCAAACGGACCACCGTGTACAAATGCTGGCGTGTTTTCGATTGTTTGTACTAAATTAGGATTTATTGCGTCTTTCAACAATGCTGTAACAGCACCTTGAATGTGTAGATCTTTTACTCTTACTAATCCGCTATTTGATTGAGCAATTATGATCTCTCCTATTCTGCTTTTCAGATCTTGTAAGTCTTTTGCAAGGCATAACGCTGCCATGATTTCAGAAGCTGCTGTGATGATAAATCCATCTTCACGTGGGAAACCATTTGCGCTACCGCCTAGGGCTATAACTATTTCTCTTAATGCCCTGTCATTCATGTCCATAGCACGCTTCCAATAAACCTTTCTTATGTCTATTCCAAGCTCATTACCATGATTTATATGAGCATCTATCATTGCTGAAATCAAATTGTGCGCAGCTGTAACTGCATGAATATCACCCGTGAAATGCAAGTTTATATCTTCCATTGGTAAAACTTGTGAATAACCTCCGCCAGCAGCTCCTCCTTTAACCCCAAAGACAGGTCCAAGTGAAGGTTCCCTTATTGTAACTATAGATCGCTTGCCAATCTTGTTTAAAGCCATTGAAAGTCCTATACTTGTTGTGGTCTTTCCTTCACCAGCAGGTGTTGGAGTTATCGCGGTTACAAGGATAAGTTTACCATCCTGTCTATCTTGCAAGGTTTTTAAATACTTGTGGTCTACTTTTGCTATATATCTTCCATGCAGTTTTATCATATCGTCAGGAATTCCCAAATAGCGTGTTATTTCTGTTATATCTTTCAATTTAGCACTTTTGGCAATTTCGATATCTGACAACATGTTTATCACCCCCAGTCACAAGTTTATCATGATACTTGATCTTTTCAAAACTAACGACAATGTAGAAATTTTTTCCAAGTGCGATAGATATCACAAGAGGTAATATATGTTCAATTTCAGCCAAAGTCATGGTAAAATATGTATAATAATCGGCAAAAAAGCAATTTTAAGACCATTGAGAGAGCTGATCTTGGAGGTACGAGAAAATGTACAAGAATGTTGAATCAATAATCAAAGATATTCAAGATACTTTTTCTCAGTGCAACCAAAGTTTTGTTGTTGCCTTTTCCGGAGGTATGGATAGCACTGCAGCAGCTTTGCTTTGTGCAGAAGCAGTAGGTAAAGAAAATGTGGAACTGGTTCATGTTGTCTATGGCCCGTACACGTATGAAAACAGCATTAAGATAGTTTCTGAATTTGCTGAACAATACGGTTTTAAATTGACATTTGTTACCAACTTAGGTCAAGAGAAAATTTGGAAGTACGGTCCTTCTTGCAATATGTGTACAAAGGAAATTAAGATGAAAAGCGTACTTGAATATGCAAATGGACGTTTGGTCGTAACTGGTTCAAATTCGTCGGACACATGGGGTAAAACTGGCTTAAGGATATTTAATGGAATGTACGCACCACTCGGCGATTTGGAAAAAGATGAGATTAGAAATATACTCGATAGATTTGGAGTAAAAATAAGAAGAATAGGAGAACACGCACTTAGAGAAGGATGCAAATTAAAACATTTGCTTAAACCAATGACAAATCCATCGTATCATGGACAAGCAACAGCTCTTGCAAACGAGATTCTACTAAGATATTTTCCATCAAATAACGAGATTGCAAATGTGAAGATAGTTGGTCCGCTTTCGAAGAACATTGCGGTAGTTAACTTAAGACCATTCAGAAATGAAGTGTATGAAATAACAAAAGAAATAGAAAAACTTAGCGTTATTGATGAGGTCATAGTTGCAGATAGGCCACTTCTTTTGACAATTGTAGCTAATCCATCTATATATAGGGTGGAAGAATCTAAATTTTGGATTACCGAAGGAAAATTAAAACCAGAATTCGCAGTACCGATCAAGGTTGAATGGCACGAATCAAGAAACAATAAACTTAGAACATTTCACGTCGTGGAGGTGCGTGAATGGAAGACATACGAGATAGAGAAAGACGAATACTTGGAGAATTTGAGGAAAAACTCGGATATCGTTTCAAAGATATCATGCTCTTGTTCAATGCCCTCTGCCACTCAAGTTACACATACGAAGTGAATCAGCTTGGTAGAAATATTAAAAACAATGAAAGACTGGAGTTTCTTGGAGATGCTGTTGTAGAGTTGGTAGTTTGTGATTTGCTTTACAGAAACTATCCTGAAGCAACGGAAGGAGATATGGCAAAAGTTAAGGGAGCCGTTGCCAGCGAAGAAGTACTTACCGAAATAGCAAATGAATATCAGCTTGGTAGGTACATCTTCCTTGGCAAAGGTGAAGAAAAAACGGGTGGGAGATCAAGAAGCAGTATTCTTGCAGATGCATTTGAGGCTTTATGTGCCGCTATTTACCTTGATGGCGGACTTAAAAGTGTAATAAATGTTTTTGGTAGAAATTTTGCTACGGCGATAGAGATCTTTTTGACAGGTCAGAGAATATTCGATTATAAAACCGCTTTACAAGAAATAACCCAGGAGCGTTACAAAGAACTGCCGGAATACAGAACCGTTAAAAATGATGAGAATGGGAAGTTTACGGTTGAGCTGTATATACAAGGACGCAAGATATCAACTGGAAGTGGATATTCAAAAAAAGATGCCGAGAAAGATGCTGCTAAAAAGGCATATGAACTGCTTGTTGAAGATACGGAAGGTTCAAATGGGAGTGATTAGGTATCGATATACAAACTTTACTTAGAATGTACGAAGACTACCTCGTACATGTCAGAAGAAGTTCCGAAAACACAGTTAAGGCGTATTTAAAAGATATAAAGCGATTCTTCGAGTATGTCCAAAAAGCTCCAAAGGATGTCACAAGATCCGACGTGGAGAATTTTGTGAAAGCGTTGTCAAAAGGTGAAATAACAGGCGATAATGTTACAGAGAGCACTATTTCTCGGTATATTTCTTCGATAAAAACTATTTATGATTACTTACAGTTACTCGGTTTAATAGGTGAAAATCCAACGGAAAGAATAAGACATCCGAGATTAAGAAAGAAAATTCCAAACTTCCTTACCATGGAGGAAGTCAGGTTAATGTTGGATGCTTACGATGAAGTAAAAGAACTAAAATACAAGACCATAATCTCACTACTTTACTTTTGTGGACTACGTGTTGGTGAGTTGTGTAATCTGAGAATTGAAGATATTTCACTTTATCCACCGTATTTGAAAATTGTGATGGGTAAAGGTAATAAAGACAGACTTGTACCAATCAACGAGTTAATCGTTCCATTACTTGAGAAATATTTAAATACGTATAAACCCAAGATTTATTTTGTAGAGAACAAAGGTAAACCCGTACATCCATCAACAGTTTTTAGAATTGTCAAGAGAGCTGCTAAGAGGGCTGGAATAACAAAACATATACATCCTCACACACTCAGACACTCTTTTGCAACACATTTGATAATGAACAACGTAAACGTTAAAATCGTTCAAGAACTCTTAGGGCATGCAAATTTGAGTACCACAAGCATATATTTACACGTTGCTGATAAAGAAAAATTTGATGCCGTTAAGAAATTGGTTATTTAAAAAATACAATATTAAATTAAAGAGGTATCCATATGGAAGGCGGATTAAAAGATTCAGAAGATAAAAAAGTAGTGACAGAAGAAGAAGACTTTAGTGTAGATTGCGAAAATTTTGTAAAAGATTTAGAAAGACTACTTGATAAAAAAGTGAGCAAAGACGAAAAGAACAAAATCGAGCAAGCCTTAGAAATGGCTAAAATGGCCTACGAAGGCTTGTATAGAAAATCAGGTGAACCATTTATCGTTCATCCTATTGAAGTTGCAAAGATTGTTGCAATGTTGAAACTTGACATGGATAGCATAATTGCAGCTATACTGCATGATGCAATAGAAGATAGTAACGGTAAAGTAACTTACGAAATGATAGAAAAGAGATTTGGAAAAAGTATAGCACTGATAGTCGATGGTGTAACAAAGGTCAGCAAAATAAATGCACCTGTTGGAAATGTAGAACAAAGGAAAAAATTAGAGACTATTCAAAAGATGCTTTTTGCAATGGCAGAAGACATAAGGGTCATTTTCGTGAAACTTGCAGACAGGTTACACAACATGCGCACAATAGACTTTGTTGATGATGTTGAAAAGAAAAGGTACAAGGCTATGGAAACTTTGGAAGTTTACGCTCCAATCGCACATAAACTTGGTATTAACGTTATTAAATCAGAACTTGAAGACTTATCTTTCAAAGTACTTTACTATGAAGAATATCAAAAAATAAAGCAGCTAATCGCTCAGAAAAGAGTAGAAAGGGAAGAAAGGTTGAAAGTTTATATCGAACAACTTTTGAATTCCCTCAGGGAGCATAACATAGATGCGAAAGTTGAAGGGAGGTATAAACACTATTACAGTATTTGGAAAAAGATGGTGCAGAAAGGCAAAGATTTCAATGAACTTTTTGATTTAATGGGGCTTCGTGCTATTGTAAAAGACGTGACAAGTTGTTATACAACAATCGGTATTGTGCATAATCTTTGGGTACCATTACCAGGTCGATTTAAAGATTACATAGCTGCTCCAAAATCCAACGGTTATCGTTCCATACATACAACGGTGATAACGCAGTTTGGTGAACCTCTTGAAGTACAAATAAGAGACTATCAAATGCATGAAGAAGCAGAATACGGCTTAATAGCGCACTGGGTGTACAAAGAAGGTGAAGAAACTGTAGATATAAAACAAAAATGGATCCTTAGACTTGCTGAATGGAGGAAGGAATTAGCGCAAGGTTATGCAAGCTTAGATGACTTGAAAAAAGAACTCCAGATGTCTGAAGTTTTTGTGTTAACTCCGAAAGGTGAGATAATACACTTGCCTTACGGTGCCACACCTATTGATTTTGCATACGCTGTTCATACAGAAGTTGGTCATCATTACGCGGGTGCTAAGGTTAATGGAAGAATAGTACCTATAGATTATCAATTAAACAATGGTGATGTCGTTGAAATAATCGTAAACAAATCATCTCCAGGACCAAGCCTTGACTGGCTAAGATATGCAAAAAGTCCACGAACAAAGGCGAAGATAAAACGATTCTTCAAAGAAAAAGAAAGAGAGCAGTTGATTGAGCGTGGAAAAGATGTACTACGCAGAGTTGCCAAGAGAATTAACGTATCGATAGAAGAACTGCTTGAAAGACCAGAATTGAAAAAATATCAGGTGCTTCATCAAATAGATGAAGAAGAATTCATAACTCGGCTTGGAGACAAGACTATAACACAAGAAGATCTAATGGCTATTCTCGGTTACAAAGAACAACAAAAGAAAAAGATAGAGACAAGAAAGAAAAAATCAACGGGGACTTTAGTCCTTGTTGACGGAGTCGATGGTTTGGAAACTGTATTTGCCAAATGCTGCAATCCAATACCTGGAGATAGAATAGTTGGTGTAGCAAGTAAAAGAGGACTGGTTATTCATCGTGCCGGTTGTGTAAATATATCAAATCTTGGAAATGACAGAAAATTTCCAGCTATTTGGCGCCCCGATATCACTGCACAATTCGGTGTGCTTGTGAAAATGGAAC
Source organism: Fervidobacterium sp. (assembly GCA_026419195.1). Classification (NCBI taxonomy): domain Bacteria; kingdom Thermotogati; phylum Thermotogota; class Thermotogae; order Thermotogales; family Fervidobacteriaceae; genus Fervidobacterium; species Fervidobacterium sp. The sequence goes on along the minus strand of JANZZV010000005.1, from coordinate 88,841 downwards.
TCGATAAAAAAGAACGTGTACCTGATTTACTCTCAAGAGCGATGGATAAGAAAATAGAGATAAGAAATTTCAAATTTGAGAGCATATCAGACGATTATGTTATAATATCGCTAAACGTAAATGTAAAGTCACTTGAGGAGCTAGAAAATATAATAGGCTTCTTCAAAACGGCTCCAGGTGTTAGAAAGGTGGTGCGTTCTTAGTGAGAGCTGTTGTTCAACGTGTTACAAAGGCAAGTGTATCAGTCGATAATGTAATCGTAGGTAAAATAAACAAAGGTATAGTTATTCTACTTGGTGTTGGAAAAGATGACGATATAGACGACGCAAAATACATGGCGGAAAAGATTGTTAATTTGCGTATTTTTGATGATGAAAATGGAAAGATGAATCTATCTTTACTAGATGTTAATGGTGAAGCGCTTATAATTTCTCAGTTCACCCTTTACGGTGACTGTAGAAAGGGTAGAAGACCATCTTACACGGATAGTGCCAGCCCGTTGATCGCACAGCAATTGTACGAAAAATTTATTGAGTTGGTGGCAAGCTATGGTGTATTTGTTCAGACCGGGATTTTTGGAGAACATATGGAAGTTGAGATACATAACAACGGACCGGTAACCTTGCTTATCGATTCTAAGAAGGTGTTTTAAATATCATGTATATCATTCATCAAACACATAAAAACTGTCATTTGTTGCATGTATGTTGCGCACCAGATCTTGTGATATCATACTTATCAGGGGCACGTGGCGACGTATTTTTCTACAATCCCAACATACATCCTAAGGACGAGTATGAGAAAAGATATATTGAAGTCTTGAAAGTTGCAAAGCTTTTTAACATGAATGTACTTGATGCTTCATATGAACCGGAAATCTTTTTCAAAGAAACGAGAGGTTTTGAAAACGATCCAGAACTTGGTAAAAGATGCGAAATATGTGTAAAAATCAGACTACAAAAAAGCTTTGAAGTGGCAAAAAAGTTTGATTACAAATCTTTGTCGACTAGTTTAACAGCTTCTCCAAAAAAATCTGTAGAAATTATAAACAAAATAGGTCTTGAGCTTGGAAAAAGCAGTGGTGTTGTTTATCTACCAAACGTTTATAGAAAAAGCTTTCTTTACAACGATGCACAAAGACTTATAAAGCAACTTGGAATTTACAGACAAAATTATTGTGGATGTGTTTATTCTTTAAAATTCTCACGTGATAACCTTAACTTCTCCAATTCTAAGACTACTGAGGTGCTGTAGATGAAGGTATACTTTCAAATCGAAGATATGGAACCAGAAAAGCAGATTTATGGAAAAATTGCGATGATGTCGAAAGTTAGAGTTGAGTACGATTACAATGGCGAAAAGTATCTTATTTTACCTTATTCTTTTGGTGAATTAACCCTCCTTGTTGAAATAAATAATGAAGAAGAAGTTTTTAATCAGACTCTTGATAGCTATTTGCGAAAATTGTTAATGGAAAATTTTGTTTATCCTGAGGAAATAAAAAAGCTCTCATTGCATTTCAAAACAGATTTGAAAAAATTCAGAATACTTGTGGTAAAATATAACAATGTTGAAGAAAAAGAATTTTCAAGGTATTCGCTTTCTAATATAACTTTTGGTGTTGTTAACTACCACGACCAGGATATACACATAGTACCAAGTAGTGTCAAAATAAAACCCAGGGATGGGTATTGTTTATCATCTGTAGTACAGACACCTGAAGAGGGTTTAAGGCAGGCTTTGTTGGTGCTTAAATGGTTTGGAACAGGTGATTACGAACAGTTGCCAAAGTTGGCATTAGAAAAAGACTTGGAACTCAAGGAATGGGAGAATTTTCTGAAATATTTTTTGTTTTCTGAAATCGATGATAAGTATTTTCCAAACGTGGTTAGAAAATTAAACGAATTTAGAAGAACAACTTATTTTGACCCAGTTAGGAACATAGAAAAGATAACTCTTGGTATATGCGTTGCCAAATCAGACCAGAGTTTGTCACAGCTTGAATTTGAAGAGTTTATCTAAAATTGTAGTTAAATTGATATCAACAGAGTACTGGGAGGCGATCTTTTTGGAACAAACATTAACACTTTCATTCGTTGGATTGGTTGAAAACATAAAAATAGCAAGAGCTGTTTTACATACATTTTTGACATTTAGAGGCGTTTTCGATAAAGATATATTCGATACCGAATTAGCTATCAACGAAGCAATAGCTAATATCATTCAACATACGTACAAGAACGAACCTAAATACATTGTAATGACGGTTAGTTGGGTAAATCCGGATACGATTGAGATACTTCTCAAAGATTTTGGTCCAAAGGTTGATCCAAGTAAAATTAAATCCAGAGATTTGGATGATATTAGACCTGGTGGACTCGGTGTTTATATAATTCAGCGTATTTTCGACGTCATGGAGTTCAGAGATGTTAAGGAAGGTAACTTACTTTACTTGAAGAAAAAGTACTTAATCCCACCAAAAAAAGAAGACTGAATCTTTGGTTGCTTACCTTATTTAGGAGTGTATTGTCATGAAATGGTTTGTTGAGTTGTTGAAAAATGTATGCTTTTTATCAGCGCTTTTTGGTTTTCTTGGAGCCCAATTTATCAAAGTTATAATTTACAAAGACGTAAAAGTTTTTGGAAGATATGGTGGAATGCCAAGTGCTCACGTGGCTACTACTTCCGCTTTAGCCTGGGCAGTTGGTTATACGACAGGGTTTCAATCACCAATCACAGCTGTTGCTGCCATTTTTTTAGCAATAACTACAGCTGATGCCGTTGGACTAAGGAGAAATGTAGATCCAAATAAAGGGCATACACTGATGGAAGTTATATACGGATTTATTTTGGGTTGGATCGTTGCTGTATTAACAGTGAGGATTTTTAAGTGATTATGTTGATATAAAAGTATAAGAAAGGGGGATAAGGTTTGAGCATAAAGTACAGATTGGTATTAGTAATTTTCATTTTTTTGATAACAAATGTAACACACATGTTTGCTGATGTTCCAGATTGGTTTTCCACAGTTGTCAAACAAAGAAGATCTGGGGTAAAAGAAAAGACAACTCAAGAATTCATAGAAGAACTCTGGGAGACTATATATTCTATAAGTAATAAATACGAAATGGACCCGATCTTTATAACAACGGTTATAGCAATCGAAAGCAATTTCACAAATGTGAAGGGACCTGGCGGTGTTCTTGGAATGATGCAGATTCTTCCCTCGACTGCAAAAAATATTGCAAAACTTTTGAATCTAAAAGTGCCAGAAAACTGGGATTTACTACTCACAGATTATAAACTTAACATAACTTACGGTACAGCGTATCTATCATACCTTTATAAAAAAACTGGTTCGTTAACAAAAGCTCTTGAGTTGTACAACAACGGCAAAAACAAGACAACATATGCACAGATGGTGATGAAACAATACGAATATTACAAAAGTCTGAATGAGGAAGAATTGAGATACAAACAAGAAGTCTTTGGAAATCAGAACAACAATCAAAGTTATTTCGGTTTATTGAAAAACGATACCTCAACTTCATCGCAATGAATTCTTCTTAGACGGTACAAACAGAAAGTTTAAGACACTGACGAAGGGATGATAAATTTGATTCCAATAATTAGTATAAAGGATCTATCGTTTTCTTACGGAAATAATTTTTCTCTTGAAAATATAACTCTGTCAATAGAGAAAGGTACATTTTTTGGCATAATCGGACCAAATGGATCAGGAAAGACAACACTTTTGTCACTCGTTTTAAAATTTTTAAAACCCCATAGTGGTGCTATTTTCATAAACGGTGAAAATATTCAAAACTTGTCGCATAAAAAAATTGCCAAAAACATAGCATACATCGCACAAGATTTTAATCCTGTGTACGATTTTACAGTTGAGGAAATTGTTGAAATGGGGGCTATTGCAAGGACAAAGAGTTTCTTTGATAGCGACATTGATCCAAGTGAGGTTGATAACGCGTTAAAAATAGTAGATTTACTTGATTACAAAAAGCGGCTTTTTTCAACTCTTAGTGGTGGTCAGCAAAGAAGAACATTGATAGCCAGAGCAGTGTACCAAAACACACCAATTATAGTGGCAGATGAACTAACAAACCATCTTGATATTGGTCAGGCACTAAAAGTAATGGGGTATCTTAAATCACTAACTTTAATGGGGAAGACAGTCGTCGGTACTTTTCATGACATAACCCTTGCAGCCAAATATTGCGATTATATAGCTATAATGAAGGATGGAAAGATCCAAGAAAAAGGAACACCGAGACAAATTATAAGGGAAGATGTTATAAAAGAGATTTACAACATAAATGTCAAAATAATAAGGCATCCAGATGATGATTATCCGGTAGTGATTATCTAAAGTTACCCATCATTTTGTAACATAAGTTGCACAATTTTAAAGTTGACTTTTTGTCAAATTTTGTGGTACGATATAGCTGGATACAGCCTTTAAATTCGCCCAGTGAGGCGAGAAAGGAGGAAGTATTATGGAAAAATCGGAAGTTATTGGTGTTTCTCCGTTGGATTCATCAAAAGGTGTTAGTAACGTAACTGAACTTCCCACCTCTAAAAAGCTCATCTTATCGCTTCAGCATTTTGTGGCAATGTTTGGTGCAACTGTGTTAGTTCCCCTTCTAACAGGTCTAGATCCGCTTGTAGCACTCTTTACCGCAGGAATTGGTACTTTACTTTTCCATTTTACAACTGGTGGAATTGTTCCAGTTTTTTTGGGTTCAAGCTTTGCATTCATAGCTCCGATAATATTAGTCAATGAAAAGTATGGAGACATCCGTTATTCGCTTGGTGGAATAGTCGTAGCTGGAACTGTTTACCTACTATTTGCACTCATTGTCAAACTTGTGGGGGCAAGTGTTATAAAAAAGCTCTTCCCGCCCGTGGTTACTGGTCCAATGATAATGGTGATAGGTTTAGGGTTATCGCCTGTTGCGGTAAATATGGCATCATCAAATTGGCCCATAGCGATGGTTGTCATAATAACTGTAATCGCTTCAGCTACGATTTTTAGAGGATTTTTCTCACTAATTCCTGTTTTAACAGGCGTTTTTGTTGGATATATAACTTCCATGCTTTCTGGAATTGTAGACTACTCACCTATTTTGAATTCTCCCTGGATTTCCATTCCGAAGTTTGTATTACCAAAGTTCGATTGGACTGCGGTAAGCTTAATTGCACCTGTTGCTTTTGTAACTGTAATGGAGCATATTGGTGACATAACAACAAACGGTGCAGTTGTTGGGAAAAATTTCTTCGAGAAACCAGGTGCGCATAGAACATTGTTAGGTGATGGTTTGGCAACAATGGTTGCCGCAATGATTGGTGGTCCTGCAAATACAACTTACAGTGAAAACACAGGAGTACTTGCCATAACTAAGGTATATGATCCATCAATACTAAGAGGAGCGGCAGTTTTAGCAACATTAGTTGCTTTTCTATCGAAATTCGGTTCTTTATTGCAGACAATTCCCACAGCTGTCATAGGTGGAGTTAGCTTGATCTTGTTTGGAATGATAGCTTCTATCGGTGTTAGAACTTTAGTTGAAGCAAAAGTTGACTTTTCAAAATCGCGAAACTTAATAATAGCTGCACTTATCTTAACACTTGGTATAGGTGGCGCGAGTATAAAGATAGGTGGTATAGAATTGAAAGGAATGGCACTTGCTGCTATAGTTGGAATTATAGCAAATTTAGTTATACCTGAGAATTTGGAAAAGTGAGACAGATGAAAAAACTTACGCATAAAGCCGTGGGGGATTGTAGATGAGTATTTCAAGGCATTTGTATCCGTTTAAGACCTTAGGTTTTATCGGTGGTGGACAATTGGGGAAAATGATGGCACTTGAAGCTAAACGTATGGGCTTTAGGATAATAGCACTTGACCCAAGCCCCGATTGTCCTATTTCGACTTTGTGCGATGAACTAATAGTTGGGAGTTTATACGATGAACAAGCATTGAGCAAACTAGTCGAAAAATCTGATGTTGTTACATACGAAATTGAGCACACAAACACTGAATTTTTGAAAGAACTTTATGATAAAGGTTACAATATCCAACCCTCACCTTATATACTTGAAATAATAAACGATAAACTACGCCAAAAGAAATATCTCATATCAAATAAATTTCCAACAACCAAAATCCACGAATTAGACCTGACGCACTATAACAACAAGCAAAAAAGAATAGAAGCTATTGAGAGACATAAAATAACCTTCCCTTTTGTCCAAAAAGCTAAAAGGGGCGGGTACGATGGTAGGGGTGTTTTTATTTTAAAAAATGAAGATGACCTGGATAAAATCATACGTTCGGAATCTTATATCGAACAGTATGTCGAAATATCAAAAGAAATCTCGATATTGTTAGCAAGGGATAAGAACGATAACATAAAAGTTTATGAGCCTGTGGAGATGTTATTCTCAGAATCTGGGAATATTTTAGATATGCTTATCAGTCCAGCAAGGATAAGTGATAATTTAGCAAGAATTGCAAAAGAAATTGCGGTGGAAGTTGTGAGAAGTTTAAATGGTGTTGGTATTTTTGCTGTGGAGATGTTTATCACATCTAATGAGGAGATATTAATCAACGAGATTGCGCCTCGTGTTCACAATTCTGGGCATCACACAATAGAGGCATGTTACACGAGCCAATTTGAGCAGCACATAAGGGCTATATCTGACCTTCCGCTTGGTAGTACATACCAACACACTCCAGCAGTTATGATTAACCTGCTTGGTGAAGAAGGATACAGTGGAAGACCAGTCGTTGAAAATTTGGAAGATGTGTTTTGCACAGACGGAGCCTATTTTCACTTTTATGGAAAAAGCTATACCTCACCAAGAAGAAAGATGGGCCACATAACGATTTTGGATAAAGACATTGAAAAGGCAATTCAAAAAGCCATTTACTTAAAATCAAGGGTAAGAGTTATATCCAAATGATGGAGGGAAATTATGAGCAACTTATCAGTACCTTTAGTTGGAATAATAATGGGAAGTGATTCTGATTTAAAAGTTATGAAGCAAGCGGCGGAAGTTTTGGAACACTTTGGCGTACCTTACGAAATCACAATTGTTTCAGCGCACAGAACACCAGAAAGGATGTATGAATATGCAAAATCTGCAGAGCAAAGAGGAATAGAAGTAATTATCGCTGGAGCTGGTGGTGCTGCACATTTACCTGGTATGGTTGCTTCTATTTCCGTTCTCCCGGTGATAGGTGTTCCTGTGAAAGGTTCTTCACTTGATGGTTTGGATTCTTTGCTTTCGATTGTACAAATGCCAAAGGGTGTACCTGTTGCAACTGTTGCGATAAATAACGCGCAAAATGCGGGTTTGCTAGCCGTTCAGATGCTGTCTTTGAAGTATAAGGAACTAAGAGATAAGCTAAGAAAGTATAAAGAAAAACTTAGAAACGAAGTGATTGATAAAGCGTTGAAACTTGAAGAGATTGGTTACGAAAAATACTGCCAGCAAGAACAATTTTAGTACATACGAGGTGACAATCATGAACATAATCTCTGAAGGGAAGACAAAGAAAGTAGAAGATCTTGGCACAGAAGTTATATTGCATTTTAAAGATGACATAACTGCTGGGGATGGGGCCAAACATGATGTACTTTATAATAAAGGTTTTATATGTTCGCAAATTACAGCAAGATTGATGAAATACTTGAACTATAAAGGCATCTATACAATGTTTATAGAGTACATACCACCCAACAAAATAAGGGCAAGAAAGCTGAAAATGTTTCCACTTGAGGTGATAGTTAGGTTTAAAAAAGCTGGTTCTTTTGTGCGAAGGTATGGTGGAGTTGAAGGTGAAGAGTTATCATCTCCACTTGTCGAGTTTACTTACAAAAGTGACACACTACACGATCCACTTATGTGTATAGAACATCTGGAGGTTCTTGGAATAGTAACAAGGGAAATTGCAGAAAATATAATATTACAAGCTAGGGAAGCGGGAAGATATTTGAAAGAATTTTTTGAAAAAAATGGTCTTGAATTGTGGGACATGAAATTTGAATTTGGGATAGATGCTGAAGGTAAAGTATGCCTAGGTGATGAAATCTCACCAGATACGATGAGATTGAGAAAATCAGGAGAGATATTTGACAAAGATATATACAGAAGAGATTTAGGTAATCCATTAGAAAAATACGAGGTGGTGTTAAGACTATGCCAATCTATCGATTTATGATTGATATCCAATACAAGAGTCATGTGCGTGATCCAAGAGGTGAAACTATTAAGAGGGTCTTAAACGAGGAATACGACATACCAGTGAAGAATCTGCGTCTTGGCAAATCCATACACTTGGAAATAGATGCAGAAACGAAAGAAGAAGCACTACGGCAAGTAGAGAAAGCTTGCGAAAAGTTACTTGTTAACACGGTTACTGAAACATTTGAGGTGAAAGAAATATGAATATTCCCACACCAAACGTACCAAAAGCACAAGTAGTTGTCTACCCTGGAAGTAACTGCGATAGGGATGCGCTGTGGGCGTTGAAATATGTAGGTTTTGATGCCGAACTCATAGATATATACCAAGACATTAATGCTGATCTTTTAGTATTACCTGGAGGTTTTTCGTATGGTGATTATTTGAGAGTAGGGGCTGTGGCAGCAAGAGAACCAATAGCTTATAAAATAAAAGATTTTGTTAACTCTGGAGGGTTTGTTATCGGAATATGTAACGGCTTCCAAATCCTTGTTGAAATGGGATTATTAACCGGTGCGTTACTTCAGAACGCATGTGGGCATTTTATTTGTAAAATTGTTGAGCTTGAAATTGTCGATAACACAACGCCATTTACAACATATTTTCAAAAAGGTGAGATCATCAGATTACCAATTGCTCATGGCTTTGGAAGGTATGTCAAAGTCAATGGTACCATACCAGTTTTAAAATACACAGAAGATGTTAATGGTTCAGAAGACCTTATCGCAGGAATAACGAACCATGCAAAGAATATTTTAGGATTAATGCCACATCCAGAGAGGGCAATTGAAAAAATTCTTGGTTCAGATGATGGTCTGAGGATTTTTTTAAGTGTTTTTAATTATATAAAAACTAAAAAGCTAGCGATGTTTCAAGAAAAAGAAGGTGCAAAAGTATGAAGTACCTTCAAATATTGGAATCAAAACTTGGAAGAAAGGCAACGAAGGCGGAAATAGAAGCCTTTACTGTAATGTGGAGTGAACACTGTGGCTATTCGCATACCAAAGGATACATAAGGCAGTTACCAAAAATTGGTACCGGAGGTAATGCCGGAGTAGTAACTTTAGATGACTATCATTTCCTTGCCTTCAAAGTAGAAAGTCACAATCATCCAAGTGCTATAGAACCATTTAATGGTGCAGCTACAGGAGTCGGTGGAATCATAAGAGACGTGCTTGCCATGGGAGCGCGTCCTACGGCGATTCTTGACTCGCTACACATGCATAAAATTATTGATGGGATAATAGAAGGTATAGCTGATTACGGTAACTCTATTGGAGTCCCCACCGTAGGTGGTGAGCTGAGAATATCCAATTACTATAAGCATAATCCTCTTGTTAACGTAATGGCAGTGGGTGTAGGAAAACATGAGAATTTAATTCCCTCAAAAGCTTCCCGACCCGGTCAAGTTATTATCATATTTGGTGGTGCTACAGGACGCGATGGAATACACGGTGCATCTTTCGCATCTGAAGATTTAACAGGTGAAAAAGCAACAAAATTGTCAATTCAAGTGGGAGATCCATTTGCAGAAAAGAACCTAATAGAAGCATTTCTTGAAATGATAGACAAAGGTTTGGTCGAAGGAGCACAGGATCTTGGGGCAGGAGGTGTACTGTCCGCCACCAGTGAACTAGTTGCGCGGGGTAACCTTGGAGCAATCGTTCATCTTGATAAAGTACCTCTTAGGGAACCAGATATGCATCCTGTTGAAATTTTAATAAGTGAAAGTCAGGAAAGAATGGCAGTTGTTACATCGCCTGAGAAAGTCGATGAAATTTTACGAATAGTTAGGAAGCATTTGCTGTATGGAGATGTGGTGGCTGAGGTTACAAGTGATGGAAGATACATCGCACTTTACAAAGATGAAGCTGTACTAAACGTCCCAGCCAAACTAATAGAAGAATCGCCAGAAGAACCTACATTTGATTACGAACCATCCAGCATACCAAAATTCAAATGGATAAGGTTTTTAGATGTTGATGCAAACCAAGTTTTTGAAAGATACGACTATATGGTTGGTACAGATACCATTTTACCCCCGGGATTTGGACCAGCCGTAATGAGAGTGAAAAACTCGGTTGCATATTCTTTATCTATTCACAGTAGGGCAGATATTGGTTTACAAAGTCCTTATTGGGGAGCTTATATAACGGTACTTGAAAGTGTTAGAAAGACACTTTCTGTTGGTGCTAAGCCTATCGCTATCACTGATGGCATAAACTACGCAGATCCAGATATCGATCCCTTAGGACTTGCTGCCCAAATGAGGGGATTAAAAGATGCGTGTGAATTTTCAGATGTACCAGTTGCATCCGGTAACGCTTCACTTTACAATACTTACAAAGGTAAAGGTATACCACCAACACTGGTAGTTGGGATGGTTGGAAAAGTTGAGACACAACTCATAAACAAACCTAAGAAAGGACCTGTGTACGCTGTGGGGTTTAAAGACTTTCAAATGGAACGTGAAAAGAAACTTTGGAGTGAAATAGAAAAGATCGTCAACCAAAAATGCTTTGTGCTCAGTATGCATGATTATTCAAGAAGAATCACTTTTGAAACCATATTGAGAAAAATTGGCTTCAATCCAAGAATCAGAACGCCAAAACATGAACCTGTTCATCAATTGATCCTTGTTTTTGGCGAACCTCAGACAGATCTCCCGAAAGAGAAAATAGGACATATATATTGATTTTTACATTTTAATTAAAGCAAAAATATCCTGACTCCAAAGTCAGGATATTTTTTTCAAAATCATGTTGCAATTTTTTGTAATTTTTGTTGTATAATCAACATAGAAATTTGCAGATTTCTTGAACATCTACCACAACTTCGAAGGGGGGAAACTGAGTATGAAAAGTTTGAAAAGATTATTAGCGTTATTGTTGGTTTTTCTTGCGTTCACAGTATTGTTTGCTGAAAGTGAACATGTTCACAACGAAGAATGTGGCTGTGAGATTGCAGATTCACGAGATCTATCAATCGATTCTCCAAGTACGTTGCCATTAGGAATCGTAAACATCGAAACATACAAAAAACTGAAAGAATTAGAAGAGAACTTGAATCTCGTGTATGATGCCTTAGAAAGCAGAGTTCCGTACGAGGAATTTGAAGAGTTAAGAAACATGGTCATGACACTTGCCGACCAAATAACCTTTCTTGATGAAAGAACGAGTTCGTACATAGATTTGGTAATTGAAGGACTGAAAAACGATTTTTCGGCTGATATTTCTAATCTTTCGGATGAACTCATGCAAATTGTTGGTGAGTTAAAAGTTACGATAGATATTCACGACAGCGACATACTGAGAATATATGAGACACTTGGGGATATTCCTGAAATCCGTCAAACACTTAAACGGATTGAAGAAGAGCTAATACTTCCAATCATGTCATCCCAAGAACAGGTGGAAAATCAAATACAAGATTTAAAAATCTCATTCGATATCCACGACAGTGACATACTTAAAATATACGAAACGCTTGGAATACTTTCAGAACAGGTAAATCTGCTTACTGAAAAGAGCAAAGATTTAGAAGAAATGAAAACTCAGCTGGAGGAAGTTGTCTTAAAATTAAATTTGCACGACCAAGATGTAGTGAACATATACGATGTGCTTGCTTACAAAGCAGACTCAACTGTTGTTGAAGAAATTGAGAGGAAACTTGAAGAACTCAGATCTAACTTAAATTCGCAAATTGACAAAAACCTTGACACAAGGATCACTCTTCTCGAAGAATATACAAACATGATATACGAGGTTGCAAACTCAAAAGTCTCTATCGAAGATGTTGAAGAAATGATCGTACCGATTAAAAACGAAGTTAACACAATCTCGGAGAAACTTGGAGAAGTTTTAGAAAAGACGAAAATTCAGGATATTGATATAATAAAACTCTACGATGCAGTAGCAAAATTAGCCGACGAACTTAAACGCATAGGTGGCAGGCTTTCGTTACTCGAAACTATTGTCAACGAATTAAGAAATAAATAAACATAACATGGAAGAAAAAGCGTAGGACGTGTCTTTGGTATGTTTTCATATTGTTGGTAATAATCGAGGTATTTGAAAAATTTGAGGATAATTTTGATTTATCTTTTTGAGAGGCATTTTATGAGGTAGCATAATTTATTTCATTCCATAGGATTTTTATGTGTTCACTGTTATTTATGAAAATACTCAGCAATCTTGGATCAAAATGTTCGGGACGGGTTATACCGTCCCCTTTTGTTATTATTTCCAAAGCTTCTTCATGTGTTAACGCCCTTTTGTAAGGTCGCTGTGATCGCAACGCATCGTAGACATCTACGATAGCAACTATTCGAGCCTCAATAGGTATTTCTTCACCTTTCAGACCAAATGGATATCCTGAACCGTCGTATTTTTCATGATGATACAGTGCTATATTCCTTGCTACATCGAAATACCTTTTGTCGCCTAATATCTTTCCACCATAGATAGTATGATTTTTCATTGTTTCAAACTCTTCCTTTGAAAGCTTTGACGGTTTGTTTAGTATCTCCTTTGGGATAAGTATCTTACCGATATCATGCAAAGGTGCAAATAATCTTATCTTATAGACCAACTCGGCTTGTAATCCTAATTTTTCAGCTAAAAAAGCTGATAACTCACCGACTCGTTCTATGTGATTTCCTGTTTCTTCATCATAATTTTCGGCAATTACGGCAAGTTGCCTTGCGAAAGAAAGATAGGTATCTTCAAGTTCATTTGAGAGCTGTTCAAGCACTTTGTAAGACTCTTCTAAATCCTCATTCGTAGCCTTTAGTTCTTCCATAGTGGCTGATAGTTCGGACCTTAAGGTTTGGTATTCCGATACTAAGGTGTTTATCTCGTCTATTTTGGAATTTGGCAACGTATCGTCGACAAATTCTTTCATTTGAGATGAACGTTTCATACTTTCAGCAAGTGCACTGAAGGGTGCTGACAACTCGTAAGCGAATCTTCTTGAAACCAGAGAAACTATAAACAAAACGAATAACGTCAAGACGATTACAAACACAAACCCGCTGAAAATTGGGTAGATCAAATTACTAATATTGAACTTGGCAACGATTAAAATGGGTGCTATAGAAGTTTTCTCATTTTCAAGAAATAACAGGCCCGAATAATAAACCTTTGTTCCACTATGTAAAATTTGATGTCTTCCTTCTCGCATTGATTTTTGAAGAATTGATCTTAAAACTTCTTTGTTTAGAATATCATCTTTCGTCTTACTCAAAGAAAAAACTTCAACAAGATCAAGTGTATATAACCTCAGATCCGAAACTTCGAATACCTTGACAAATTCCAATATTTTCTCAAATAATTGATAATCTGTTCTCTCGTTAAAGTGTAAAACATAGCAATCTTCAAAAATTTTAATGTATATATCTTGTATGAATCCATTTCTTGTTAACCTTTTTGCCACAAAATAATCCACAACATCGTTTAATCTGCCACTTATCCAGTTCGGAATCTGATCGATGCTCGTCTTTTTTAGGCTACAACGATTACTATTATTAAAAGAGCGACTTTTACAGAATTTGCTAATCATACTTATTGCATCATCGGGTTTAAATGAAATCTCACGAACTAACTCATCGAGTGCTATTATTAACGACGCATCAAGCCTAGATACGAAGTCTGCAGAAAGTTTTTCCACTTCTCTAGCGGCATATTCGTAATTTTTCTTGATTTGTTGACTATAATATCTAAACATATGAAACGCCGTAGAAGTGTAAACTATTGTCACAGCAACAACAGTTATTATGACTACAAGCATAAATCTCTTCATAAGGACGTTTCTGAATTTCATATCTACACCTACTTTTGGAAAAATTGATTATAACAAGCTCTAATAGTCCCTTGCTAAGAAATTTCTTAAAAGATCTTAAATTTTGTATCTTGCAACAATATCTTTCAAGTTTTCCGAATTTGCGAGAATATATTTAACACTTAGAGCTATCTCGTTGATATTAGCTGTTATTTTTTCAATACTGTCATTCACTATTTTAACATTGTTATTTATTTCTTCAACACTCTTAGCATTTCCAAACATAGTTTGAGCTATTTCATCTGCGGCTGCTGTTTGTTCTTCAACAGCGGCAGCAATTTCTTGCATCATGTGACTAATTTTTTCGATTGCTTCAATTGTATCGTCTATCATGGTATCGGCTTTGTCCACAAGCTTTGTTCCTTCCTCTACGCGCAACAATATTTCTTCGGAAACCTTATTGGCATTCTGGGCTATTTCTTTTATTTCTCCTACTACTTTTCTGACATTATCAGATGCTTTTTTACTTTCTTCTGCCAACTTTCTTATCTCATCGGCGACAACTGCAAAACCTCTTCCTGCTTCTCCCGCCCTTGCTGCTTCTATGGCTGCATTTAAGGCAAGTAAATTAGTTTGTTCGGCTATCGTATTTATAGTTTCAACAAAACCAGATATTTCCTCCGCACCTTTATTAAAGCTTTCAACTACTTTCTCCACCTTTTTTGCGGAATTTGTTATATCTCTTGTGGTTAATATAACTTGTTTCAATACTTCACCGGCATCTTTTGCAAGTTTTGTACTGTTATCTGCAAACATCGAAGCTTGCTGTGAACTGTGTGCTATATTTCTGGTTGCACTACTGATCTCTTCCACGCCAGCCGTTGTTTGTTGGATAGCAGCGTGGATATTCTCTGTCTTCTCTGTTATTTCATTCATTTGTTTGGCAATGTTTTTCATATTGATTGCTATCGATTCATTTTCAGATCCCAACTCTCTTATGCTATTTGCAACGTTAACAGCTTCCTGTTGGACTTGCTTTAAGTTATCGCTCAAGTATTGTATAGATTCTTTAAATTCTCTAAGTAATGTACTGATTTCATCTTTTGATTCAACACTTTCTATTTGAATTGTTAAGTCGTTGTTTCTCAATGAGCGTGAAGCTTCAATGACAGGTTTTAGGTACTTCAGCAGATAGCTAATGAAAAAGATAGACGAACCAATACTGGAGGCTAAGACTATAATTGGTACCACGTAAGAAATCATGAAAATCCTCTTTTCAAAGATCGATATCTTTTTTTTAAAGTTTGCTTTCTCATTCTCAAATTTTTCAAAGTTTTCTTCAGGAAGAGTCGATTTGTCAATGGAACTAATGATCTTACCATAATTTTCTAAAACGCTTTCAAAATCCTTCACAGAAAGCTTAAACAAGGCTCCTCCGTAAAATGCTATGAAAGATAACACAAAAACTGGCACAATACTTACAAGAAGAAGTTTAAACTTCAAACTCATGAAAATCCCTCCTTCCAAAAAATATTGCACCAGCTTCGTGTCACATTCATTATAATCTATTATCACTCTATTGTCAAGAGTGCTAATCAGAAAAAATAAAAAAGGAAGCTAAAAAGCTTCCACAAAATGGTCTGGGCGGTGGGACTTGAACCCACGACCACCAGATCCCGATTCTGGCGTTCTAGCCATCTGAACTACGCCCAGATAATTATGATAGGATTTTTTCAATGTTTTTCCATACTTTCCATTAATATTTTACCATAAGTGCTGTTTTTTTCAAGTAATGTTTAAAATATGAGCAGCCACGATCATATGAAAAAGAAATTGTTCCTATTAATTAACTCAAAAAAGTGGTATAATTTTAATAAAATTTCTAGCTGAAGGTGAGGAGGTACGTTGAGAGTATGGACAAATTTCTTGTGTTAATAGTTGACGATTCAAAAACAGTACACAATCAAATAACCAAGGCTATAAAAAATATAACCTTAGAAAATAAACCAATAGAGATTGAAAGTGTTTACAGCTATCGGGAATTTAAAAGCGTTTACGAACCTAACAAGTATGCTCTTGTGATAACTGACTTGGTTATGGAAACAGAAGATTCCGGTATAAATGTGATAAATCATATAAGACATACAGTAAATGACACAAAGACAAGAATTGTACTTATGACTGCTAATCCAGAAAAAGTTCCACAAGAATTGTTGATAAGAGATTATGATGTGAATTCTTACATAGAGAAAAGGTCAATGAACGACTTTCTATTGAAACTGACAGTTATTTCGTTGCTTAAAACCTACAAAGATATTATAGCTTTTGAAAAAGCGATTAATTCTATAGAACATGTTATTCAGAGCTCAAAAGAGATGAACTTGGAAGAACTGCTTATAGAGATCTTCTTTCAAGTTCGTTCATTCTTAACACTGAAAAGTTCAAATATTGAGATAGAAGGTCAGATATATTTAGATGATCATAAAATATTTCCTCCCAAGACAGTTAATCAAACAAGTAAGATTCATCAGAAAAAATCCGTTATTTCTTTTGGATATTTATTTGAGGAGGAAATTCTTGGCAAGCATGTGAAGATTATCATAGGATCTTCTAAGCAACTTAGTGATATCGATAAGGATTACGTAAAAGCTTTGCTTTCGAATCTTAAACAATCATATTTTTACACCCAGTTAATGGATATTGAAAATGAACTTGTTTACCGACTGGCGAATCTTGTTGAAACACGTTCTGAAGAAACGGGAGAACATGTAAAAAGAGTTTCGGAAGTGTGCTATTTATTAGCTTTGGATTTCGGATTCGATAAAGACTCATCGTTGATCAAAGGTGCATCTGGACTACATGATGTTGGAAAGGTTGGAATACCAGATCATATTTTAAATAAGCCAGGAAAGTTAAGCGATCAAGAGTTCTCTGTTATGAAGGAACATACACTTATAGGGTTTGAGCTTTTGAAAAACTCGCGTTTAAGGTTATTTGAACTTGGTGCACTCATCGCTTTGCAGCACCATGAGAGGTGGGATGGAACAGGCTATCCTTATGGGTTGAAAGGGGAAGAAATTGCCCCAGAGGCGAGGATTGTTCAAGTTGCCGACGTTTTCGAGGCTTTAACACACAACAGATGCTATAGGCCTGCATGGCCTATTGATAAAGCGATCGAATACATGTACGATATGAGTGGGAAGCAATTTGATCCAAAGGTTATTGAGATTTTTAAGAAGAGATTGTGGGATATACTTGATATTTTCAAAAAATTCAAAGACTAATTGACTGTGATAGGTAATTTTGAATTTTTTCTATTGCATTTTTAAAATCTTCAGGTATTCTCGCTATGAATTTCATTTTTTGTCCTGTTCTTGGATGGTAAAATGCCAGGCTTAGTGCGTGTAGCATTTGCCTTTTGATACCAAATATTTCATCTTCTTTAGCCCGCCCATACACCTCGTCACCCATCAGAGGATGACCTATGTATTTCATATGTACTCTTATTTGGTGAGTTCTTCCCGTTTTCGGGTATGCAAATACAACCGCACCGATTTCGCCAAATTCTCTTATTACTTTGTAGTGTGTCAATGCAGGTTTTCCGTACTCTGATTGTGTTGTTGTCATTTTCACCCGTAAAACGGGATTTCTTGCGATGCTTATTTGTATATCACCCTCTTTTTTCTTCGGAACACCTTTAACTAAGCACACGTAAAGTTTTTCTGTTAGTCTGTCTTTAAACTGTTTCGTTAAAGATTGATGGGAGAGATCATTTTTAGCTATTACCATTACTCCACTTGTATCTTTGTCCAATCTGTGTACTATGCCCGGTCGCAATACTCCACCTATTCCTTGTAAATCTTTACAATGGTAGAGTACAGCATTTACGATAGTACCTGAGGTATGAGAAGGAATAGGGTGTGTAATTATACCTGGTTGCTTATTTATAACAAGTATGTCCTTGTCTTCATATATTATTTCAAGAGGTATATTCTCCGGTAGAATTTCCGGGAGTTGTGGTTTTTCCGGAACGTTCAATGTAATTATATCCCCAGACTTCACCTTGTAACTCGGCTTCTTCGAAATTCCATTGACCAATACTTCCGCATTCTTTATTGCTTTCTGTATGAACGTTCTTGAGACCCAATCTGGTGTTTTCTCCATCAAAAACTTGTCCAGTCGCCAACCATTTTCTCTGGAGGTAACCTGTATATCCACCTGAAATTTCCCTCCGATAAGCTTTGTGCTTTCTGTTAGCCAACTTAATTTCGGCACTTAATAGTTGTACCAGTAAGAAAAGGCTACCAAAGAATATAAATATATCAGCCATGTTAAAGACTGTGGGCCAATGTTTCATCGTTAGAAAATCTATTACATACCCGAATCTGATTCTATCGATAAGATTTCCAAGTGCCCCACCAACTATGAGCGAGAGAAATATTTCCGTGCTTTTTCTTAATTTTACAAATCCTGGTATGAGTGATATTGCAACCACAATTGCAAGTGATAGATAAACAACGATCTCTTTTACCCCTGCAAATAATCCAAAGGCTATGCCTCTATTTGTTGCATAAGTTAAAATGAAAAAATCCAGAACGGGTATAAACTGAGCTTGTAAGAAGGCACTTGCTAAATGCTTGGTTATTTGATCTATTGTGACAGTTAAAACAACCCAGAACATCTGATCAGCCTTTCTAAGCTCGCAATTATAATTTTCTATAAATAAACGGTGAAGCAACTTCAAGACCTATACTTCGATAACTAAATATCCTTTCAGTATTGCCTACAAACAATAATCCTCCTGGTCTTAAACTCTCTGAAAATTTTTTGTACAGTTCTTCCTTTGCTTCCATTTCGAAGTAAATTACAACATTTCTGCAAACTATCAAGTCAAAGCCTTTCTCAAATGGATCTTGTAAAAGATTGTGCTTTTTGAATAAAACACGTGCTTTAACATTGGGCTTTACTATGTATCTTCCATCCCTTGTTATAAAGTACTTTTGAATATATTCAGGCGGAGTGCTTACCATAGATCTTTCGTCGTATTCACCTACTTGTGCTCTTGTTAGCACACCAACATCTATGTCTGTTGCTAAAACTTTTACTGCTGCAGGAGCTTTGAGTTCTTCAAGTAGGATTGCTATACTGTATGGTTCTTCACCAGAAGAGCAACCTGCGCTCCAGGCTTTGAATCTTGCACCACTTTCTCTAAGTAATTCAGGCAAGAATTTGTCTCTAAGTTCCAACCACTTTTCTGGATTTCTGAAAAATTCCGTCACATTTATAGTGAGCTTGTCTAAGAATTCGTCTTTTTTCTTGCTGTCTTTTATTATAAGTTCATAATATTCTTTGTA
The DNA here is from genome assembly GCA_026419195.1 of Fervidobacterium sp. Classification (NCBI taxonomy): domain Bacteria; kingdom Thermotogati; phylum Thermotogota; class Thermotogae; order Thermotogales; family Fervidobacteriaceae; genus Fervidobacterium; species Fervidobacterium sp. The sequence goes on along the minus strand of JANZZV010000005.1, from coordinate 69,444 downwards.
CGATTTACAGCTATATTTTCTGATGAGCATTTCTATTCTTCTTTTCATTCTTTCTGGTTTATAACCAGAAAGATCTAAATTCATACTGTCTTTGATCTTTTTTACAAACCATTCGAACTCTTCCCAAGGTAGCTCGTGAAATTCACCAGACTGGAAATTCGACAGCCAAGCGAATTTTTTGTCCTTGAAGTCGTCCAATGACATATATATCACCTACCTTCCACTGAAGACCACCAAAGATGGAATTTTGATTTGTATATTCATTTCCGAAGTTTATTTCAAGATCATCCTTTTTTAATGTAAAACCAAATTGTGCTTTGAGTTCACTAGTAGCATCCAAAAAAACGAGGGCATATATGAGCATATTTTTACTAAGGTAATTTATTCCCAAGCCGGTCTTCTCACCAGTAAATACATATATTAGTTTACCTACTCCAATATTGAACTTATCTTCGAGGCGCTCGACAAATAAATCAAGACCGAACAAGCTGAATGTGATGTTTAGTGCTTTATAATTTCCAATTAGCGATATGTGTTGATCTGTGTATAAGAGGTTATCGTTGTAGTAACCTGTTCCGAGCCAAGTGAGATACCACGCTTTTTGTGCAGGGTTTATAAATGTGCTGAATGGTAATTGATTAAAATTGCAGTATGTCACTTTATAGGGATATTCCTCAAATGCAAAATGCTTTATTATGTTTTCTTCTTTTAAGCTAAGCTTTGGAAAACCTTTCGAAAAATCTATATTTGATGATGTGTAAAAATCCACATGAAATTTCCAAAATCTGAAGTTATATCTAAAAGATAAACCGTATTCAGTATCAAATGGAGAGACGCTAAAAAATAGCGTCTCTCCAAATAAGAGCACACTATTAATGAACATAAAAAGGAAAAAGGTGTTTATTAATATTTTTCTCTCAAACATTTATCCACACCTTTTTGTTTTCGAATAAGTCTATACTTAATGATTAACCTTCAAGCTTAGCCATTATAGCTTCAAGTTCAGCATCGTCAATATCGAAATTACCAAAGACCTCTTGGACATCATCGTTATCTTCAAGAGCATCTATAAGTTTGAGCACCTTTTCAGCTTCGCTTCCAGTAACTTTTACACTGTTCTTTGGCTTATATGTTATCTTTGCTGTACCATCAAAACCATTCTTTGAAAGAGTTTCTTTAAGTGAACTCAAAGATTCTGGGGATGTGTAGACAAGTACCGGATCTCCTTCTTCGATATCTTCTGCTCCTGCGTCTATTGCTAAGAGAGTGAATTCGTCCATGTCAGATATCTTTTCCGCTGGTATTTCTATGACTCCTTTCCTTTCGAAGATCCATGCAACTGAACCACTTTCTGCAAGCGAACCACCATTTTTGCTCAGTATATGTCTTAATTCTTGAGCAGTTCTATTCTTGTTGTCTGTTAATGCAAGTATGTAAAGTGCTACGCCACCTGGTGCGTATGCCTCGTATATTATTTCTTCGTATTTTTCTCCTTCTAGTTCTCCTGTACCTTTTTTAATCGATCTTTCGATAGTATCCTTTGGCATATTTGCCTCTCTTGCTTTTTCAAGCACAGCCCTTAACCTTGGATTTGTGTCGGGATTTCCTCCGCCCTCTCTTGCAGCAACAATTATTTCTCTGATAAGTTTTGTAAATATCTTGGATCTTTTAGCATCCTGCGCAGCTTTTCTGTGCTTAATATTCGCCCACTTATTATGACCAGACATACTCTATACCTCCCTTAAAACGTATTAAAAATCACTCAAAAATTCTTTCACAGTTTTTAAATTTGATTTATTATCGTTCTCCGGGTCTGATGACCTTATCTATTATACCATATTCTTGTGCTTCTTGTGCACTCATGAAAAAGTCTCTATCAGTGTCCTTTTCTATTCTTTCAATGTCTTGTCCTGTGTGCTTGCTCAGAATTTCGTTAATTAACCTTTTTATTCTTAACAACTCTTTTGTGAGTATTTCTACATCCTTAGCACTTCCTTCTGCACCACCGAGTGGTTGGTGAATCATTATCCTGCTGTTTGGGAGTGCAAATCTTTTGCCCTTTGTGCCCGCTGCTAAAAGTACAGCACCCATTGATGCTGCCTGACCTACACATATCGTTGCAACATCGCACTTTACGTACTGCATAGTATCATAAATTGCCAATCCAGCAGTTACAAGTCCACCAGGGGAATTAATGTAAAGTTGAATATCTTTATCTGGGTTTTCCGCTTCAAGGAAAAGTAGCTGAGCAACCACAAGATTTGCAACGTGATCGTCTATTGCACTACCGAGAAATATTATCCTATCCTTGAGTAATCTTGAGTATATGTCATACGCTCTTTCGTATCTACCTGTCGTTTCAATTACTATCGGTACATACTGATTCAATATTTTGTCAATTTCCATGTTTATCACCTCAAATCATGCTTTTGATCCATTATCAATTATTGCTATTTATTCTTTTGCTATGTCTTGTTCTTTCTTTATTGAAACTTCTTCTACCTGTGCTTTTTCTTGGAGAATTTTTGCAACCTTTGATTCTACGATTTCCATAATAACTTCATTTCTCAGCTCTTTTCTTTGCTTGATGATTGCTTCTGCTCTATCTGGGCTGACTCCCCATTCAACAGAAACTTTTGTAGCAAATTCTTTTATATCTTCGCTTGTAACTTTAACGTCATTTTCCTCGGAAAGTTTTTTTACTGCAAGGTCTTTCTTTAAAGTGCTCAAATAATAGTTTTTCAGTTCTTCAATGACCTTTTCTTCGCTTCCATAACTCTTTACATACTCCTCATACTTGCCTTTTTCTTTGAGATCTTCTATTATATTCTCGATTGCTCTTTGAATAGTTTTTTCACTGATTTCAATCTCAGTTATGGTTGACAATTGGTCAATTATTTGCAGTTTGTACGAATCATTTAATTCCCTTTCGTATATTTCTTTTCCCTCTTTTCTGAATTTGTCTTTGAGTTGTTCTACTGTTTCGACTTCTTCGATATCAAGTGTTTTTACAAATTCATCGTTAAATTCTGGAAGAATTCTTTTAAATACACTATCTACTTCTAATACATATTTGTAAACAATCTTTTCGCCTTCACTTTTTTCAAACACTTTATCAAATTCTACAATTTCTCCCTTTCTCTTTCCATAAAGTTGTTTTACAACGTCTCTTTCATCATCTTTTAAAAGTATGTATTCTTTCTCTTCTGCGTCTCTTAATTTCTTCTCGCCAAACAAGACGGTCTCTTTTACTTTAACAAGATCTCCCTCTTGGGCTTCGGATTCTTTTGGTTCAAGGACCGCGTGTTCATCAACAATGTGTTTGATTCTTAAATCTATATATCCATCAAGTACTTCTTCCTCTTTTGCCTTTCTAAGTTTTAATTGTGATGTATCGATTTTAACCTCAGGTTCGAGATGAAGTTCAACTAAGATTTTTCCGCCATTTTCATCAAATTTTGCGTCTGCTATTACGGGAGGGATTATAATTCTGAGTTCTTCCTTGTCGAGGGAGTTTTCAACTTCTTTTATTGCTTCATCTGCAACATAAATACTGTAAAAGGTATCTTTTAATCTAAGCTTATATATTTCTTTTGGTACTTTTCCAACTCTGAAGCCTTCTATTTGATATCCTCTCTTATTAAGAGAATCAACAGCCTTATCTTCTAACCTTTTAATATCATTTATGTTGAATATGTACTCCTTTTCGATTACGTTCTTGTCCTTGTTTAATTCTCTTACTTCCATCTTTGCACCTCCAACTAATTATTACAAGCATGCTTTTGATTTTTAAAAGGGGCATATAGCCCCTTACACTTCTACGATATGCGGATTAATCAACGAGTTGTAAAACAGAAAGTTCGGCACCGTCTCCTCTTCTTGCTCCTACTTTTATCACCCTTGTGTATCCACCGTTTCTCTCGGCATATTTTGGAGCAATTTCATCGACGAGTTTATTAACGAGCTTTCTATCACCAAGTTCTGCAAAGATCTGCCTTCTTAAGGCAACACTCTCCGCTTTGTTTTCATTCTTTATTTTGTAAGCTTTAACAGCCTTCGTGACAAGTCTTTCAATATATTCTTTTCCAACTTTAGCCTTGACTGTTGTTGTCATAATTGTACCGTGTTGGATCAATTCCTTGGCAAGGTTTCTCATCAACGATAGTCTATGACTGCCATATCTATTTAACTTATTTCTCTTCATCCTGTGTCTCATTTTACTTGTCCCCCTTTCTCAACGACAGACCAAATTTCTCACGGAGTTTTTCTTTGACTTCATCGAGAGATTTCAATCCAAAATTTTTAATTTTCATCAAGTCTTCTTCTGTTTTGGATAACAAGTCTCCAATGGTTTCGATTTTATCCCTTTTGAGACAATTGAGAGATCTTGCAGAAAGATCAAGTTCTTCTATTCTTTTCATCATTACATCCTCAGGAGAACCACTTTCTTCAGCTAAAACTGTTGCTTCTGGTACGGCGGGAATAGGTAGTTCTTCAACATCACTGAGGCTTTGCTCTATAAAGTTAAAATGATCCAGAATAATCTTTAGAGAATGTTTAAGAGCTTCTGCTGGTTTTATACTCTTTTTAGTTTCTATCTCGAGTATGAGTTTTTCAAAGTCTGTTCTTTTGTCGACACGCACGTTTTCAACAAGCCAATTTACTTTTATAACAGGGCTGTAAACTCCATCAAGGACGATCCAACCGATTTCAGGTCTTTCGTTTCTGTCGGCAGCAGGTACGAATCCTTTACCGAATGTTGCGTAAAGTTCTATTTCCAAATCCGCATCTTCGTTTAATGTTGCAAGATAGTGTTCAGGATTGACAACCACTACACCTGCTGGACATTCAATATCTCTTGCTTTAAGTATACCTGGACCTTTTTTGGAAATCGTTAACTTCACTGGTGATTCAACATATGCTTCTACTCTCAACTGAACTTTCTTCAAATTAAGTAATAGATACATTATATCTTCCTTTACACCTTCTATAGTGTCAAACTCGTGATATTTCTCTGGCTTGATAAACCGTACATCAGTTATTGCAAAACTCGGTATAGAAGATAGCAGGACTCTTCTAAGTGTATTGCCAATTGTAACGGCATAACCTTTCTCAAGCGGTGAGAGCGTATACTTTGCATAATAACGATCTTCGTATTCCACCTGCTCTTCTAACCTGAATTTTCTTGACGTAATTTGAATCATTAGTATCACCTCGAGTAGAATTCAACAATAGCCTGTACGTTAACTGGAAGATCAGTTACTTCTTCAAGTTTTGGATGTCTCACATAAACTCCTTTAAATTGTTCGTAATCGACATCAAGCCAACTTGCGCTTGTTCTACCTTTGTTGAGTTCAATTGCTTGTTTAATTGGCTCAATCGTTCTACTCGCATCCTTAATGGATATCACATCACCCGGCCTTACTTGATAAGAAGGTATGTCAACTTTCTTTCCGTTGACAAGTATGTGACCATGTGAAACAAGCTGTCTTGCTGCTCTCCTATTTATCGCAAACCCAAGTCTGTAGACAACATTATCAAGTCTTCTCTCAACTTGAACAACCAAGTTTTCACGAGTATCTCCCGATTGTTTTGCTGCTCTTTCATAGTATATTCTAAATTGTTTTTCGAGTACACCATAAATTCTTTTCATTGTTTGTTTAGATCTTAACTGTAGACCGTATTGTGTTAACTTTTTCTTTTCCTTACCATGTTGACCTGGAGCAAACGGTCTTTTATCAAACGGACATTTTTCGCTGAAACATCTCTCACCCTTAAGATAGAGCTTCATGCCCTCTCTTCTACAAAGCCTACATAAAGGACCTGTATATCGTGCCATTATTTTCCCTCCTTAATGTCGGTTAACATACGTTGTTTACTTCCACATAGTTTCATACTCTTCTTCTTTTCGGTGGTCTACAACCATTAAATGGAATTGGTGTTGCATCTCTTATATTATCGATTTCAAGTCCTGCGGCTTGTATGGTTCTTATAGCTGTTTCTCTACCAGCACCCGGTCCTTTAACTACAACGTCTACTCTTTTTATTCCCATTTTCACCGCATCTTTTGCAACTTTATCAGCGGCAAGCTGAGCTGCGTATGGTGTTCCTTTTCTTGTCCCTTCAAAACCAGCGGTGCCACCACTTGCCCAACTTAATACATGTCCTGTCGGATCAGTTAAACTGATTATTGTGTTATTATATGTTGATTTTATATGTACCACACCATGATCAACCGCTATCTTCTTTTTTTGTTTTGCTTTTGGCCGACCTTTTGCCATTTAATTTTCCCTCCTTCAGCAACCCTTAGAGACTTTTAGCGCTTTTTAATCGATTCTAAGCTATTATTTGCCTTTTTTCTTGATTCTACTTGGTCTTGGTCCTTTTCGAGTCCTTGCGTTTGATCGAGTTCTTTGTCCTCTCACAGGAAGTCCAAGTTTGTGTCTTAAACCGCGGTAACAACCAATATCCATTAGTCTTTTGATATTCCTCATTACTTCTGTTCTCAGTTCTCCTTCAACCTTGTAATTTTGTTGAATAAATGATGAGATCTTGCTAATTTCATCTTCTGTTAACTGCTTGACTCTCTTGTCTGGATCTACACCTGTATTTTTGCATATTTCCATTGCACGTGTTGGTCCTATGCCGTACAGATATCTTAATGCGATGTGGACCTTTTTGTTGCTCGGTATTTCGACACCAACAATACGAGCCATTAATCTCCCTCCTTAACTTATTTAACCTTGTCTTTGATTGTGCTTTGGATTAACTTTACAGACTACGAAGACTTTTCCTTTCCTACGAATAACTTTACAGTACTCGCATCTTTTTCCTATAGATGCTTTTACTTTCATGTTTATCTCTCCTTTCGGAAGTGTTTTTATAATAAACTTATTCTTCGTCATCTAATATCTCTTCTTCGCCTTTCGCGTCTATCTTTTTCCTGTAAACTATCCTTCCACGGGTTAGGTCATATATTGTCAACTCAACTACTACCTTATCGCCAGGAACAAGTCTAATGAAATTTTTTCTCATTTTTCCGGAAACATGAGCAAGTACTTTGAATCCGTTGTCGAGTTGTACTCTGAACATAGCATTTGGTAGTGCTTCAACTATTGTTCCTTCCATTCGTATGACGTCTTCCTTGTTTTTCAGACAAACCACCTCACGCTTCAGAGATCTTTCAAAATACCTGAATCTGACATGGTTAATATATCACATCCGTCCTCAGTGATCACTACCGTATGCTCAAAATGAGCAGATCTTTTTCCATCTACCGTTACTACAGTCCAACCATCTTCTAAAACAACTACGTGCCAGCCGCCTTCGGTAACCATGGGTTCTATTGCAATTGTCATTCCTGCTTTTAGTGTTACACCGGTACCTGGCTTCCCATAATTAGGAACTTGAGGATCCTCGTGAAGCGCTTTTCCAATTCCATGACCTACAAAATCTCTGACCACACCAAAACCGTTACCTTCTACATACTTTTGAATTTGGTACGACACATCCCCAAGTTTTATACCAGGTTTTATTATTTCAATTGCTTTCATAAGAGATTCGTATGTAACTCTGACAAGTTTTTCCCCGTTTTCATCCGTCTTATCTACTATGTATGTTACAGCTCCGTCTCCATACAATCCGTCGTAAATTGCTCCAACATCTATTGAAACTATATCGCCCTTCCTAAAAACTTTTTTTCTTAACGGAAACCCATGTATAACTTCTTCGTTTACAGATACTGTTGTAATGTAAGGGTATCCACTGTAACCTTTAAAAGCGGGTTTGCACTTGAAATCTCTTAAAATCTTATCAGCAAGTATCTCGATATCATGAGCGGTTGCACCATCAACTACAAATTTTCTTGCTTCTTTTAAAACAGTAGCAACCGCTCTGCAGGCTATTTTCATCTTCTCGACTTCTTCTTTTGTCTTAAGTCTTATCATTGTCTTTTTATACCACCCAATATATTAAACAACATTTTCATTACTTCTTCTACACTTTTTCTACCGTCTAAAGTAAAAAGTTTGTTTTGATTTCTATAATATTCGATTAACGGAGAAGTTTTCTCTATGTAGACTCTGTATCTTCCTCTCACAATTTCTTCTTTATCATCGTCTCTTTGAATCAGCTCGCCGTTACAGTCGTCGCATCTACCCTCGATTCTTGGAGGAAGGGTTATCACATTGTACACTTTACCACACTTGGCACAAACTCTTCTTGTGGAGATCCTTTGAACAACTGTTTCTTCATCTACTTCGAAATACACCGCACCATCAAGTTCCTTTTTCATGTTCTTAAGCATAATATCCAGAGCTTGTGCTTGATTAATGGTTCTTGGATAACCATCAAGTATGAATCCATTTTCGCAATCTGGTTGTTTTAATCTTTCCTCCACTAATGCATTTGTTAATTCATCAGGAACAAGATTGCCAGAATTAACTATGTCTTGTACCTTTTTGCCAAGTTCAGTACCTTTTGCTATGGCTTCTCTAAAAATATCACCCGTTGATATATGTGGGATACTATATTTTTCAACAATTCTTTTGGCATAAGTTCCTTTACCAGCACCGGGAGGTCCAAGGAATATCAAATTCATATTTTTCACCTTCTTGATTACCTTCTGCCAGCAATTTTTCCTCTTTTCACAAATCCTTCATAATTTCTCATAATCAAATGAGCTTCTATTTGTTGGGCTATATCAAGAGCAACACCAACAGCAATAAGTGCACTCGTACCGCCGAGCCATATGTTAACTCTGGTTATACCCTCCACCAGATATGGCAACAGTGATATACCTACAAGGAATATGGCACCTATAAAAGTTACTCTGTTTAAAACGTAAGTGATATACTCTTCTGTTGGCTTACCTGCTCTTATACCAGGTATAAACCCACCATATCTTTTGATATTTTCAGAGATATCTTTCGGATCTATAACAACAACACTGTAGAAATACGTAAAGAAAAATATCAAGAGTGCGTAAAGTATTATCATAAACGGACTTTGCATGCTGAATAATTTTATTGCCCACTGCGCGCCAGTAATCTGGGCAATTGCTTCAGGAATACTTACTATAGCCCATGCAAAGATTATTGGAATAACTCCTGAGTGATTGACTTTTATAGGAAGATATGTGCTTGTTCCACCATAAATTCTTCTTCCTACCATCCTTGTTGCGTATTCTATCTTAATTCTTCTTTCTGCTTGTTGTACATATATAATTGCAACGATCATGAATATAGCTATTGCAACGAGGAAAATCCATCCAAATATATTGAGATTCCCGAGAACGGCTGTTCTAAAGTAAGCAGGATATCTGGAAACTATACCAGCAAATATCATTATACTCACACCGTTACCAATACCTTTTTCTGTTATTCTATCGCCAATCCAAAGTAAGAACATTGTACCAGCAACGAGCGAAACTGTTGATACAAAAGCAAACAGCCAAGTGTTTATAGCTATTATTCCTTGATAACTTCTTGCCAATCCAAAAGATACTACGAAAGATTGAAGTGCTGCAAGACCAAGTGTAAGATTTTTTGTATAATGTTGGAATTTTTTTCTACCTTCTTCTCCTTCCTTAAGAAGCTCTTTCAAAGAAGGAATAATAGAAGCCAGAAGCTGCATGATAATCGATGCGTTAATGTACGGTGTAACACTCATTGAAAAAACTGAAAACCTACTAAACGCTCCACCGGTAAAAACGTCATAGAAACTAAGAACACCACCGGCAAGGCCGGTGCCCTGTTTGGAAAGCGCTTCCCCCCAGGCTTTAATATTTACACCTGGAACGGGAACGTAAATACCAAGCCTAAAAACAAGTAACATAAGAAATGTAAATATAACCCTATCCCTTACCTCCGGAATTTTCATTGCGTTTCGTAGCGCTTTCCACATTTTCAGATCACCTCTATTTTTCCACCGACTTTTTCTATCTTCTCCTTTGCCTTTTCACTGAATTTATGAGCTTTAACCACAAGTGGTTTTGTAATCTCTCCCCTTGCCAATATCTTAACACCATCGTGTATTTTATTGATAATACCTTTTTCAAGAAGCAATTCAGGAGTAACTGTATCATTGCTTTCAAAGCGTTCTTCGAGTGTTTCAAGATTAACTATTGCGTAAACCTTCTTAGCAAAGTTCTTAAACCCGAATTTTGGAAGTCTTCTGTGAAGTGGTGTTTGACCACCTTCCATCCAAGCTCTTACTTTTCCAGTACCTCTTGATTTTTGACCTTTGTGACCTCTTCCTGCTGTTTTACCCTTACCAGAACCTTGCCCTCTACCAAGTCTTTTGTATTTCTTATTTGAACCTGGTGTTGGTTTAAGATCTTCTATGGTAATCATTTGATTTCCCTCCTTATTCTTCCACTTCTTCTACTTTGAGAAGATGTTTTACTTTTTCTATCATGCCTCTTATTTGAGGGGTATCTTCTTTGATGACACTATGGTGCATTTTTCTTAATCCCAACCTTCTTACTGTATCCTTTTGATCGTATTTGTAACCTATTGGACTTCTTACAAGAGTTATCTTAAGTTTTTTCATACATTAACCCTCCTTTTTAACACCGCGAACTACTTGAGCGGGGGTTATGTCTCTGAGAGCTGCTATCTTTTCAATGGAGAAAAGGTTCTTTATTCCATCAACCGTGGCTTGAGCAATAACAACAGGATTTGTAGAACCCATAGCTTTTGTAAGTACATTTTGCACACCAGCGAGTTCAAGTATTGCACGAACCGTACCATTAGCAATTATACCAGTACCAGGAGCAGCAGGTTTCATAAGAATTCTTGCAGAATCCTGTTTTCCAACTACTTCATGTGGTATTGTACCTTTTACAACAGGTATTTCCATCATATTTCTTCTTGCACTAACAAGTGCTTTTCTTATTGCATCTGGCACTTCCCTTGCCTTCCCAACGCCGATACCTACTTTTCCATTCCTATTTCCTACAACAGCTAGTACTCTGAACGATAAATTTTTACCACCTTTTGTAACCTTTGTAGTTCTTCTGATTTCTATTATCCTTTCCTCAAAAGTTTCACCAGCTTGTTTTATCTTTTCAGCTATTTCTGACACTGTGAGCACCTCCTAACAAAATCTTAAAATTTCAATCCAGCTTCCCTTGCCGAATCTGCAAGGGCTTTAACTCTACCATGGTATTTGAATCCACCTCTATCGAATACTACTTCTTTTATACCTTTTGCTAATGCTCTTTCTGCAATCAATTTCCCTATTTCTTTTGCAGCTACTACGTTCCAAGTTTTCTTAAGTTTCTCTCGTACTGCCTTTTCTACAGTAGAAGCTGCAACAAGAGTAACGCCTTTCGTGTCATCTATTATTTGCGCATAAATGTGTTTTTCACTTCTAAAAACTGAAAGTCTTGGCCTTTCAGGAGTACCTGACAGTTTCTTTCTTATTCTCTTATGTCTTACAAGTCTTAATTTCCTGCGATCTTCTCTCTTAATCACGTCTTATACCCCCTTATGCTTTCTTTCCTTCTTTGAGTTTGATTACTTCGTCTACGTACTTAATACCTTTGCCACTGTATGGATTTGGTTCTCTCCATCTGCGTATATCTGCAGCAACTTGTCCTACTCTTTGCTTGTCTATACCGCTGACTATTATCTTATTTGGTGCAGGTACTTCCACCTTTACATCGGAGGGTATTTCAAACTCAACTTGGTGAGCATATCCAAGGTTCATTAAGAGTTTGTTACCCTGCAACTGTGCCCTGTAACCGACGCCAACAATTTCAAGCTCTTTCTTGAAACCTTCTGTGACACCGATAACCATATTTCTAACAAGTCGCCAATAAGTACCAACCATTGCTTTAAATTTTCTTTCATCTGCTTTTCTCTTTGCTGCTTCAAGATTTGGTGTAAACCATACTTCGTTACCTTCAACCTTTATATTGACATATGGATGCGAATTTAATTTGAGCTCGCCTTTGGGACCTTTAACTTTAATTTGAGAGTCGGTGAGTGTAACTTGGACATTTGACGGTAAAACAACAGGTTTCTTTGCTATACGAGACATGAGGTACACCTCCTTACCAGATGTAGGCAATAACTTCTCCACCGACTCCATACTCTACAGCTTCTTTGTCGGTGAGTACGCCCTTTGATGTAGATATTATTGCAATTCCAAGTCCATTCTTGACTCTTGGTATATTGTTCTTACCAACATAAATTCTTCTACCTGGTTTCGAAACGCGTACAATTCCGTGAATTACTCTTTCTTTATTTTTCCTTGTACCTTTGTATTTCATTTGAAGTCTAAGAACTCCTTGTTTTCCGTCTTCAATGTATGTGTATCCTTTTATGAAACCTTCTCTAACAAGAATGTCTGCTATTGCTCTTTTTAAGTTTGAAGCCGGTATATCTACTTGATCTTTAAAAACAAGGTTCGCATTTCTTATTCTAGTAAGCATGTCAGCTATTGGATCGCTCCACACGGTTAACACCTCCATAATTACCAACTTGCTTTCCTAACGCCCGGGAGTTTTCCCTCGTTAGCCATTCTTCTGAAACAAACTCTGCAAATTCCGAATTCTCTATAGACTGAGTGTGGTCTACCACAGATATTACATCTTGTATATTCTCTTGTCTTGAACTTCTTAGGTTTTTTCCATTTTTCTACCATTGATTTTTTTGCCATTAAAAATTCCCTCCTCAATTATTGCTTTTTGAATGGAAATCCAAGTAACTCAAGTAATCTCTTGGCCTCTTCATCCTTTTTTGCTGTTGTTACTACAACAATGTCCATTCCTTGGATTCGCTTGATTTGATCTGGTGATATCTCTGGAAAAACAAGTTGTTCTGTTAAACCAAAGCTGTAGTTACCTTTTCCATCAAATGAGTTTGGATTTAATCCCCTGAAGTCTCTAACCTTTGGAAGTACAAGATTGACGAGCTTGTACACAAAATTGTACATTCTTGGTCCTCTTAACGTTACCTTTACACCTATGGTCATACCTTTTCTTATTTTGAAATTTGAAATACTCTTCTTCGCTTTTGTGATGAGTGCTTTTTGACCTGCTATCATCGTAAGTTCGCGTGCATGTGATTCTATGATATCTTTATTTCGTGCACCTTCACCAACGCCCATATTTATAACTACCTTCACCAACCTTGGAACTTCGTGGATGTTTTTATATCCAAACTCTTTCATTAAAGCTGGCACCACTTCTTTCTGATACTTTTCTTTTAATGGAACAAATTCGTAGGCCATTTTTTATTCCTCCTTACTTCTTATCTATTATTTCGCCGCATTTTTTGCAAAATCTCACTTTTTTGCCATCTTCAAGAATCTTAAATCCAACTCTTGTGGCTTTATCACAACTTGGGCATACTAACATAACTTTTGACCAGTACAACGGTGCTTCCTTTTCTATTATTCCGCCCTGTCTAAGTTGTCCAGTTGGTCTTTGGTGTTTCTTTACAACATTCACACCTCTGACAATTATCTTTTCATCTTTTGGCATTACTTGAATAACTTCGCCTCTTTTTCCTTTATCACTACCGGAAATAACTTGTACCGTGTCACCCTTTTTGATTTTCTGTGCCATCGATTACCACCCCTTACCATACTTCTGGTGCGAGAGATACTATTTTCATAAATCCTTTTTCTCTCAGTTCTCTTGCAACAGGTCCGAAGACACGCGTACCTTTTGGTTGATTAAATTTATCGAGTACAACTGCCGCGTTGTCATCAAATCTTATATAACTTCCATCAGGTCTTCTTATCTCTTTTCTGGTTCTTACTACAACCGCTTTTACAACGTCACCTTTCTTAATATCAGTATTAGGTACCGCTTCCCTGACACTGCAAACAACTATATCACCTATTGTACCGAATTGTTTATGTGATCCACCTAGTACTCTAATTACTCTAAGAACCTTTGCCCCAGAATTATCAGCTGCTACGAGGTAGCTTTCATTTTGAATCATTGTACACTACCCCCTTCGTTCTCGAATAATTCCTCAGTCTCAGGCGTTTGTAGACCAAGTTTAGAACGCTCGAGTATTTGAACAACTACCCATCTTTTCAGTTTGCTTAAAGGTCTTGATTCTTCTATTTCTACAACATCTCCAATTTTGCATGCGTTATTCTCATCATGAGCATAAAATTTCTTTGATTTCTTAATATACTTTCCAAACTTTGGGTGTTTCACAAGTCTTTCAACTTTGACTGTTACGGTTTTATCCATCTTGTCACTTACAACAACACCAATAAATCTTTTCTTAGGCATTTGTATTACCTCCTTATACCAAGTTCACGTTCACGTAATATAGTTTTGATTCTTGCTATGTCCCTTTTAGTTTTCTGGATGAGACTAAAGTCTTTCAATTCTCCTAAAGCATTTTGGAATCTCAAGTTCATTAATGTTCTTTTCTTTTCTTCTAAAAGTTTTACTAATTCCTCATTATTCATGTTTCTTATTTCCACTGGTGTCATACTGCTTCACCACCTATGTGATGTCTTGTCACAATTTTTGTTTTGATTGGCAATTTTGTTGCTGCATATTCAAGGGCTTTTATGGCAAGTTCTTCTTCAACACCACCGATTTCAAACATCACCTTTCCTGGTTTTACAACGGCAACCCAACCTTCAACGTTACCTTTACCTTTACCAAGTTTTGTTTCAGGCGGATGCTTGGTATAAGACTTGTCCGGGAATATCTTAATCCAAAGTTTTCCTTCCTTCTTTAGAGTTCTTGTAATTGCAAGTCTGCAAGCTTCTATTTGTTGTGATGTTATCCAAGCCGGTTCGAGTGCTTTAAGACCATATTCACCAAACATTACAAGAGCTCCACCTTTTGTTTCTCCTTTAGTTCTACCTCGTTGTTGTTTTCTGTATTTAACTCTTTTTGGCATTAGCATAGTTATTTAACCTCCCTCGTCCTATTCGTTGAACGATTCAAGTAAAGTCTTCAAATTCTAAGGTTTGAAGCATATGTTTTGTTAATTTCAAATTTGCTGATCACCTTTGTATATCCATACCTTTATCCCTATGGTTCCATATTTCGTTTCGGCTCTAGCTGTTGAGTAGTCTATTACAGATCTTAACGTTTGAAGTGGTAGTCTACCTTTCAAATACCATTCTGTTCTTGCAATTTCTGCACCTGCCAATCTTCCGGAAACCATTATTTTTATTCCTTTTGCTCCCCTTCTAAGTGCTGCAGTTATTGCTCTTTTCATGACTATTTTATAAGAAGCACGTTTTTCTATTTTTTGCGCAATGGATTCTGCTACCAGTATTGCCTCTGTTTCAGGCGTTTTGACTTCAATTATATCAACACCAAATTTTCTGTTGAAGTTACTTTCAAGCGCTTGCCTAAGTTCTGTTATTCCAGAACCTTTTTTACCTATCAATATTCCTGGTCTTGCCGCATAAATTGAAATCAACACTCTTTCGGCATCTGGTCTCTGAATGAAAACTCTTGATATACCAGCTTGGTTGTAATTTTTCCTCAGGAAATTTCTTATTGCTTCATCTTCAAGGAGATATTCACTATATTTCTTTTCGTTGAACCACTGTGCATCCCATTCTGACGTTAAACCGAGTCTGAAACCTCTTGGATGTACTTTTTGACCCACCAATATCACCTCGCAACGTATATTTTATTGTTTTGCGCTATTTTCTTTTTCTCTGTCCCTGACAATAATTGTTATATGGGACATTCTCTTTTGAATAATATCCGCCCTTCCTCTACCACGTGGCCATACCCTTTTCATTCTAGGACCATCGTTTACATAACAAGCTGAAACATAGAGATTATCTTCAGACAGTCCAAAATTGTTCGTTGCATTTGCCACAGCAGATTTTAACACATTATAAACGATTCGTGCAGCCTTCTTAGGCGAAAATTCAAGAAGATTAAAAGCTTCTGAAACATTTTTACCCCTGATAGAATTGATTACAGCTCTCGCTTTTCTTGGAGATATGCGAACAAATCTTGCAACAGCTCGTGCTTCATATTTTGGTAACGTTGCAAGAGTTTCTTTTCTTTTCGCATGAAACTTGGACCTTTTGAGTCCCTCTCTTTTAATGATGGTTTGCATTATCAATTCCCTCCTTATTTCTTGACCTCACCTTTTTTGGCTGATTTGTTCGTATGTCCACCAAATCTTCTTGTGAAAGAAAATTCACCAAGTTTATGTCCTACCATATTCTCTGTTATATAAACTGGTATATGTTTCATACCATTGTACACTGCTATTGTGTGTCCGACCATCTCTGGAACGATTGTGCTTGCTCTACTCCATGTTTTTATGATCTTCTTTTCACCCGTTTCGTTTAATAGTCTGATTTTTTTCAGAAGTTTGGGATCCACGAATGGTCCTTTTTTACTTGAACGACCCATTTATTACACCTCCTGATTAACCGTTTCTTCTTCTAACTATGAATTTATCGCTTGCTCTCTTACCCCTTCTTGTTTTATAACCTTTAGCTGGTACACCCCATGGGCTTTGTGGGTGATGTCCTTTACCTCTACCTTCTCCACCACCGTGTGGGTGATCTACTGGGTTCATTACGACACCACGTACATGTGGTTTTCTACCTTTCCATCTTTCTCTACCAGCTTTACCAGAAATTTCGTTTTTGTGATCTTCGTTACCTACTATACCAACCGTTGCATAACACTTTACGTGAACCTTTCTAAGTTCACCTGATGGCATTTTCAAGAGTGCATATTCGCCTTCTTTTGCCATAAGTTGACAAGACATTCCAGCACTTCTTGCTATTTTTGCACCGCCACGCGGTAAGAACTCAACGTTGTGTAATATTGTACCTACTGGAATATTTTCTAAAGGCAATGCATTACCGGGTTTAATTTCTGCCTCTGGTCCAGACATAACTGTATCTCCAACATTTAAACCATTGGGTGCAAGGATATATCTCTTCTCGCCATCAGCATAAACAAGTAATGCTATTCTTGCTGTTCTATTTGGATCATATTCTATTGAAGCAACTTTTGCTGGAATGTTTTCTTTTTCCCATCTTCTAAAATCTATAATTCTGTATAATCTCTTATGTCCGCCACCTCTGAATCTTACCGTTATTCTTCCGTGGTGGTTTCTACCACCCGTTTTCTTAAGAGGCACAACAAGTGACTTTTCGGGCTCTGTTTTGGTAATTTCCGAAAAGTCAGGAATAACCATGAATCTTCTACCTGGAGTTGTTGGCTTGAATCTTTTAAGACCCATTGTTCTTCACCCCTCATGCTTGGAGTTCTTTAATCACATAGCCTTCTGCTAACTTGACTATGGCTTTTTTCCATTCTTTTGTGTATCCTTCCCTCGCCATATAACCCCTTCTGAGGTCTCTTTTGGGTTTTGGCTTTACAATCATTGTGTTTACTCTTTCCACTTTGACGTTAAAAAGCTTTTCAACTGCTTCTTTTATTTCCGATTTGTTCGCGTTTTTGTCAACTTCAAAAACATATTCACGATTTGCACGTAAAGACATTGACTTTTCACTTATAACAGGTCTAATAATGATATCGGAGTATTCTTTTCTCATTTGCTGAGCACCTCCTCAATTTTACGAACGGTGCCCTCTGTAAGGACAACCTTTGTAGCGTTTATTATGTCGTAAACATTTAAACCGTCGATATTAACAGGATTGCCGTTATTTGGATTATCAGCAATTATAACCTTCACACCAGGAATATTTCTTCCCGATAATTTCACATTTTCGTATACATTTTCCTTTCTCGGAAGAACGAACAAGACTTTCTCGTCAACGATTCTGAGATTTTTAAGTACTTCACGCATTTGTTTTGTTTGTGCTTTTTCAAATCGTATGTCGCTTACAACAATAAGATTACCTTCCTTAAAACGAGCAGACAAAGCTGATTTGAGCGCAAGTTTTTTCATTTTTTTGTTTAATCTTTTCAAATAATTTCTTGGCTTGGGACCGTGCGCAACTCCACCGTGTCTCCAGTTAATTGCTCTTATAGAACCAGCTCTTGCCCTACCTGTATGCTTTTGTGGCCAAGGCTTTCTTCCGCCACCTGATACTTCTCCTCTTGTCTTAGTAGAAGCGGTACCTGCTCTTGCATTTGTAAGTTGCATGTCAATATAGCGCCACATCACATCAAGATTTGGCTCAATATTAAAAATCTCATCGCTGAGTTCAACGGTTCCTATCTTTTCACCCTTGATATTATAAAGTGTTGTTTGTGCCATACTCTTTGTCCTCCTTTACTCCATTTTCGGAGCACGTCCTTGTCAAGTGCTGTAAAAATTAAACTTTAACAGCACTTCTTATCAAAACAAGGCTGCCCCTCGCTCCTGGCACTCCACCTTTAACCGCTAATAGATTATTCTCAACGTCGATCTTAACAACTTCAGAATTAAGTATTGTTACTCTTTCATTGCCATATCTTCCAGGCATTCTTTTACCTTTGAAAATTCTTGCTGGTTCTGTGTGCTGACCAACAGAACCAAGTTCTCTGTGGAACTTTGCGCCGTGTGCTCTTGGACCACCTTGAAAATTCCACCTTTTCATTGCGCCCGAAAAACCTCTACCTTTTGACCAGCCAGTAATATCTATCTTATCTCCTTCTTGGAAAATTGCAACTGTTATTTCCTGACCAACAGAATATTGATCTACGTTATCAACTCTAAACTCTTTAAGCACTCTCATTGGCTTAACATTTGCCTTTTTAAATACACCAAGCATTGGCTTGGTTAATTTCTTCTCACTAACTTCTTCAAACCCGAGTTGCACAGCGTTGTAACCATCTTTTTCTAATGTCTTTTTATGGACAACGATACATGGTCCTGCTTTAAGGACTGTAACAGGAACAACCTTATCATCTTTCCATAATCTGGTCATTCCAACCTTTCTTGCAATAATAAATTTCATCCCAAACACCTCCGAGGACTCACAGATTGATTTCAACATCGACACCTGCTGGAAGATTAATCTTCATCAGTGCGTCAATCGTCTTTGAGTTCGGTTCTATTATGTCTATAAGTCTCTTGTGTACTTTCTTTTCGAATTGTTCACGCGAATCTTTGTGTTTTAGTGGCGATCTCAGCACAACATAAAGTGTTCTTTCCGTTGGAAGTGGGATCGGTCCTGAAACTTTTGCATTTGTTTGCTTTGCCACTTCAACTATCTTCTTAGCCGATTCATCGAGCAATCTATGATCATATGCTCTCAACCTGATTCTAATTTTTTGCCCTGGCATGTCTTACCCTCCTTCTTAGAAAAGGGGGGGAATCCCCCCGATTACGCATACAAGGTTTAGCTTAATCAAGTCTTGGAAATTTTAGATACGTTTTTTGCAAAATGTTATTCAATAATTTCTGAAACAACACCTGCTCCGACTGTTCTTCCACCTTCACGAACTGCAAATCTCATACCTTTTTCAATAGCAACTGGATAAATGAGTTCGATTGTCATTTCGAGATTATCACCAGGCATAACCATTTCTGCACCTGCTGGGAGATCAACTATTTCTCCCGTAACGTCAGCTGTTCTTATGTAAAATTGTGGCTTGTAACCTTTTGTAAATGGTGTGTGGCGTCCACCTTCTTCTTTCTTCAAAACGTAGATGTTTGCTTTGAATTTCTTGTGAGGAGTGATGGAACCTGGTTTTGCAAGGACTTGTCCTCTTTCTACTTCATCTTTATCAATACCTCTGAGCAGACATCCAACGTTATCTCCAGCCATTGCTTCATCAAGTTCTTTTCTGAACATTTCAACGCTTGTGATAACTGTCTTTCTTGTTTCATAGCTCATACCAATGATCTCTGCTTCAACACCTGGTTTAATTACACCACGTTCGATTCTTCCTGTAACAACTGTACCTCTACCTGTGATAGAGAAAACATCTTCAACAGGCATAAGGAATGGTTTATCCACTTCACGAACTGGTTCTGGGAAGTAGTTATCCATTGCGTCAAGAAGTTCTTTGATTGATTTAAGATCTGGATGATTTGGATCATTTGGTGCTTCAACAGCTTTAAGTGCAGAACCTCTGATTACTGGCACTTCATCACCAGGGAATTCATACTTGCTAAGGAGATCTCTAACTTCCATTTCAACAAGATCAACAAGCTCGGGATCATCAACCATGTCTACTTTGTTGATGTAAACAATCATTGCTGGAACATTAACTTGCCTTGCAAGAAGGACGTGTTCTCTTGTTTGCGGCATAGGACCATCAGTTGCTGCAACAACAAGAATAGCACCATCCATCTGTGCTGCACCGGTAATCATGTTTTTAATGTAGTCTGCGTGTCCTGGACAGTCAATGTGTGCATAGTGTCTTTTTTCTGTTTGGTATTCAACGTGTGTAATGTTGATGGTAATACCCCTTGCCCTTTCCTCTGGTGCCTTATCGATCATTTCATATGGTGTATAATCTGCCAATCCTAAGAGTGAACAATACTTTGTTATAGCTGCGGTAAGTGTTGTTTTTCCATGGTCAATATGTCCAATCGTACCAACGTTCATGTGAGGTTTTGTTCTTATAAACTTTTCTTTTGCCATACCTTTGACCCTCCTTCTTCACCTGTGGTGGAGATTTAGATTTTTAGTGCTTGTCAGGTAGATATAAATTGAACTAAGCATTTTTCAAAATCTTTTCTGCTACCTTTTCAGGTACTCTATCGTAATGTGACAATGTCATCACGTAGTTTGCTCTACCTTGTGAAAGCGACCTAAGTGTTGTAGCATAACCAAACATTTCACTAAGCGGAACAAGTGCTTTTATTACCCTTAGATGTGCTCTGTTTTCAAGTGCTTCAATATGTGCTCTTCTGGAATTCAAGTCTGCTATAATGTTACCCATATACTCTTCTGGTGTTGTAACTTCTACACGCATGATAGGTTCAAGAAGCACAGGATTACCCTTTTCCATAGCTTCCTTAAATGCCAAGCTTGCAGCTATCTTAAATGCCATTTCTGATGAGTCCACTTCGTGGTAAGAACCATCAAGCAAAGTTGCCTTAACACCAACGACAGGATAGCCTGCTAGAACACCAACTTGCATTGCTTCTCTTATTCCTTCTTCGATAGCGGGTATGTACTGTTTCGGTATCACACCGCCAACAGTCTTATCAACAAATTCGAAGGTCTTATCTAAGCTTAAAGGCTCAAACTGGACAATAACATGCCCGTATTGTCCTCTACCACCACTTTGCCTGATATATTTACCTTCGGTTTTAACTTCTTTGGTCATTGTCTCTCTATAAGCAACTTGCGGTTTACCAACCCTTACATTGACATTGAACTCTCTTTTCAACCTATCAACAATGATTTCAAGGTGTAGTTCTCCCATTCCCGAAAGTATAGTCTCACCTGTTTCTTGGTCAACATACGCTCTGAGTGATGGATCTTCATCGAGCAATGCCTGCAACGCCTTCGAAAGTTTTGTTTCATCATCTTTTGTTGCTGGTTCGATAGCGATAGAAATAACGGGTTCGGGGAATTCCATTTTTTCAAGAATAACATTAGTTCCTTCTTCACAAATAGTATCGCCTGTTATGGTGCTTTTCATACCAATAACTCCAACTATATCTCCGGCTCTTATATAATCTACATCCTCTCTCTTATCAGCATGTAAAAATATAAGTCTTGAAACCCTTTCCTTTATACCTTTGGTAGTATTGATAACATAGCTACCTTTCTCTAGTCGTCCACTGTAAACTCTTAAGAAAGTAAGTTTGCCAACATATGGATCAGTTTGAATTTTAAATGCATAAGCTACGAATGGACCATTTTCCGTTGGAACAACTTGTATTTCATTTCCGTTCTTGTCAAAACCCCGAACCGGTGGTAAATCAAGTGGTGATGGTAAGTACCTAACCACACCATCAAGCAATGGCTGAATGCCAACGTTCATCTTGGCTGAACCACAGAAAACCGGTGTACCTAAACCTGCTATAGTGATTCTTCTGAGTGCTGCATGAATTTGTTCTTCAGTTGGCTCTTGCCCTTCAAGGTACAATTCCATTATCTCGTCATCAACTTCGGCTATTTTTTCAATCATATCTTCCCTTGCTTCTTCAGCTTTATCAAGCCATTCAACAGGAATATCTTCGTAAACCATCTCTGTACCTTCCGGATTGAGCCATCTTATAGCTTTCATTTGAATCAAATCAATTACACCTTTGAAGTCACTTTCTGCGCCTATAGGAATTTGCACGGGGATTGGGTGAGCACCCAATCTTTCAACCATACTTTGGACTGCCATTTCAAAATCTGCACCTGTTTTATCCATCTTGTTCATAAATGCAAGCCTTGGAACCTTGTACTTATCAGCCTGTCTCCAAACAGTTTCTGACTGAGGTTCAACACCTGCTGTAGCATCAAAGATTGCAATAGCTCCATCAAGCACTCTCAAAGACCGCTCAACTTCGATTGTAAAATCAACGTGACCCGGTGTATCAATTATGTTGATTCGGTGTTCCTTCCAAAAACATGTAGTTGCAGCAGACGTGATGGTGATTCCTCTTTCCTTTTCTTGAATCATCCAATCCATCGTTGCTGTACCATCATCAACACTACCGATCTGATGTTTTCTACCGGTGAAAAATAATATACGCTCGGTAGTAGTAGTCTTACCAGCATCAATATGAGCCATTATTCCTATATTCCTTAACTTATTCAAGTCGACGTAAAGAGCTTTTATCTCTTCCATACTTTCCTCCTCGAAGTACAATAAATATAAACAATAACGACAGTAGTTTCATCCACTTGATAAATTACCATCTGAAGTGTGCAAAGGCTCTGTTAGCTTCAGCCATCTTGTGTACATCTTCTCTCTTCTTAATTGCGGCACCGGTGTTATTGTAAGCGTTTAGAAGTTCTTCAGCAAGTTTTTCTTTCATTGGTTTGCCTTTTTTAGACCTTGCAATATCAACTATCCATCTGATTGCCAGAGTTGTTTTTCTTGGTTCTTGCACCTCAACTGGAACTTGATATGTAGCACCACCTATTCTTCTTGGTCTTACCTCGACAACTGGCTTCACGTTTTCAATAGCTTGCTTAAAGATCTCAATTCCATTTTTTCCTGTTTTTTGTTCGAGAATTTCGATTGCACCATAGACAATCTTTTGAGCAATCGATTTTTTTCCATCCCACATAACCTTGTTAATCATTTTTGTTACAAGAACTTCGCCGTATACTGGATCTGGTGGAACTATTCTAGGTTCGGCTCTTCTACGCCTCATCTAATTCCCTCCTTATTTCTTACCTTTACCTTTAGCACCTGCTGCTGCCCCTGCTTTTGGTCTTTTTGCACCGTATTTACTTCTGCTTTGGCGTCTGTTCTCAACACCTGCAGCATCAAGCGTCCCTCGTATAATCTTGTATCTAACACCTGGTAAGTCTTTAACCCTACCACCTCTTACAAGAACAATAGAGTGCTCTTGAAGGTTATGACCAATACCAGGAATGTAAGCTGTCACTTCAATACCGTTACTAAGCCTTACCTTAGCAATCTTACGGAGAGCAGAGTTTGGTTTTTTTGGTGTCATTGTTGAAACCCTAACACAAACTCCTCTCTTTTGTGGATGCCCCTGCAACGCTGGTGATTTTGATTTTTCCTTAATTTTCTCTCTCCCGTGTCTAACTAACTGATTTATAGTTGGCATCTTAACCCTCCCTTCACGTTCTACATTCGTGTGATATTATAACTACTATTTTTCAAAAAAGCAATAAAGCCCGTGTGAATTTTTTGTTTCGTACACTGTGTCGGGCGTTTTGTAGAATTTTAAGGAATTTAACTATTCTCAGGCACAGTAACAAAAATACAAGGCGCTACAGCGCCTTTGTGCTTTTTAAAAACTGCAATGGATTTTGCAAATTGGCTGGGGCGGTAGGACTCGAACCTACACGACTGGAGCCAAAGTCCAGGGTCCTGCCAATTAGACGACGCCCCAGCAAAATGCTGTATCGCCAATTACTGGACCCTTACAGAGAACTGGTGGGTGCGGCAGGGATTGAACCTACGACCTCTTCCGCGTCAAGGAAGCGCTCTCCCACTGAGCTACGCACCCACATCAACCAGCGATTGACATTTTACTATGCAATAGAATTCCTGTCAAGAGGTGTTTTTATAAATTTATATTTTTTGAACAACAGTTCATAACTACTTTTTCTGGATAGTTTGTTTCCTATTCTAAAACAATTACCCCCCTCAGTTTTTCGAGGGGGAAAGGGGTACAAGGAAGGAGGATTTGATATTTTATACGTCAAAGTAAAGATCAAATTCCTTAGGATGTGGAATAGAGTTAACTTGTTTTTCTTCCGATAATTTTGTCTTTACCCAATGTTCTATCAACTCTTTTGGGAAAGTTGATAAGAAGTCGTTGTTATTTAAAAGTGCATAACAGCTTTCCTCAAGTGACTTTGGAAGTGGTTTTAATTCTTTTTCGTACATGTCTCCTTCGAATGGCCCGAATCCTTCGATGATTGGATCGATCTTCTTTTTAATCCCATCTATGCCTGCAAGTATCATTGCGGCGTACCCAAGATACGGATTACATGTCGCATCTATTGTTCTAAATTCTATTCTTCTTTTTTCAGGGTCTTTTACATACGCGGGGATTCTTATTGCCGATGTTCTGTTCGCAAGGGCAAAAACGGCGTTTGTTGGTGCTTCGAATCCCGGTACTAATCTTCTATACGAGTTTGTTGACGGGTTTGTGAACGCCATTAGAGCTGGGGCATTTTTTAGTATACCTCCTATGTAATAAAGGGCTTCTTGTGACAAGTTGTATATTTTATCACCATCAAATATATTTTTTCCATTTTTCTTCAGAAATTGGTGAACATGCATTCCGTTACCAGCTTCATCATATAACGGTTTTGGCATAAAGGTGACAATGTACCCAAATTCTTTTGCCACGAGCCTTGCTACGTGTTTTACTAGCATAGTGTAATCAGCCGCTTTAAGAGCGTCAATAAGTGGAAGTTCGATTTCTACCTGACAAGTTCCAACTTCATGATGATGATATTTCACAGGTACACCGTAATCTAAAAGCTTCTTAACTATAGCGTTTCTTACTTCCATCAATTTGTCGAACGGTGGTATTCTGTGATAGCCTTTTTTTCTTCCTATAAAGTATTCACCTGTTTCCCCCGATTTCCAAAAAGCTTCTGAACTGTCTATCTCAAGAGATATTTTATTTGTTTTTACTTCGTACCTTACATCTTCAAATATGTGAAACTCATATTCTGGACCCAAATAGACTTCATCCGCAATTTCTTTTATAGATTCAAGTGTATTTTTGAGAATTGTTCTTGGATCATGAGAGCAAGGAGTCATATTCTCGACTTCGTATACGTCACATATCATTGAGAGAACCTTTTCTCCGTTGTATTCTTCTATAAACACCGTGTTTGGATCTGGAATTATGATCATATCGCTGCTGAAGACCTCAGCGTATCCAAGATTTGATGCATCGAAACCCACACCTTCAACAAATGTTTTTTCTGAAAAATTTGTTTTAGCAAGCGTAACATGTCTCCATCGTCCCCAAAGATCGACAACTTTGAGATCTATAAAATTTATTCCTTCTTGTTCAATAAGTTTTAAAACATGACTTTTGTCCATTTCACTTACCTCCCAAAAGTTGTTTTTATTCTTCGAATTCTATCATAACATTTTGAGAAAATGGATACAAACGATTTGAAGTGTTCTTATCGGGTACTGAATTTTTTGATATGCAAAATATTTTTGTTAGCTCACATTTTTGAATGCATACTATGATATACTTAAAGTTGCTTTCTTGAGTTCTTTTATGGATATGTTCCTGTTTGTTGAAAGCATTTTTCGGGTATAATATAATTAATCTAATCTTTAAAATCTTCTTAAAAGTTGCTTGCTACTAAAATATTAACATGACAAGGGAGGAAAAGTTATGAAAGCTATTATATTATGCGCTGGTAAGGGAACAAGGTTAAGACCATTAACTTACACAACGGCTAAACACCTTATTCCAGTTGCAAATAAGCCTGTTATTCTCTACACAATTGAAAAGATAAAAAGTGTTGGTATCAATGAAATAGGTATTATAGTCAGTCCGGAAAACAAGATCGATTTTGAGACAAGTCTTGGGAATGGAAATAAGTACGGTGTGAATATTGTTTATATCTTGCAACCGGAACCGAAAGGTCTTGCACACGCTGTACTTATGGCAAAGGATTTTCTTGGTGATGATGACTTTATGATGTACTTAGGCGACAACTTAATTATGGACGATATAAAACCTTTTGTTAAAGAATTTGAAGAGAAGAAAGAGCTTAGTGCACTTATAATGCTTTCACCTGTTAATGATCCTACAAGGTTTGGTATAGCTGTTATGGAAGGTAGTAGAATTACAAAAACTGTTGAGAAACCAAAAGAACCACCATCAAATCTTGCAATAATAGGTTTATATTTGTTTAGAAAAGATGTATTCGATGGTATAGCAAATATCAAACCATCTTGGCGTGGTGAGTTGGAGATTACAGATGCTATAGACTGGCTTATACAAAATAGAGGAACCGTAGAAGGTCATATTATTTATGGCTGGTGGAAAGACACAGGTAAACCAGAAGACTTGATAGAAGCAAATCATAAGATACTTGATGATATAATAGAAGAGTTTAAAATCGAGGGTACTGTTGAAGCTTCTTCATTGATACAAGGTAGGGTAAGTATTGGTGAAGGCACGGAAGTAGTGAATAGTGTTATAAGAGGTCCTGTTATAATAGGCAAAAATTGTACAATTTCTAACGCTTACATAGGACCATATACTTCTATTGGAGATGGTTCGTTAATAGAAAACTGTGAGATAGAAAATTCCATAGTAATGGATGAAGTGAGAATATCTAATTTTTCGCCTCGAATTGATTCATCCTTGATAGGGAAAAAAGTGGAAATAATTGAAGCTGATGGAAAGCCAAAAGGAGTTCAAATAATTGTTGGAGATCTTGGAAAAGTAGTTGTTTCAAGGTAAGGGGGAAAGAACTTGATAAGATTGATAATCACCGATCTTGATGGCACGTTGCTTGACGATGATAAACATGTGCCAGAAGAGAATATTTTAGCTCTTAAAGAGGCAATGGAGAAAGGGATTCATGTAAGTGTTGCAACAGGTAGGAATTTCTATTCAGCAAAAAGGTACATAGAAGAACTTGGAATTGATGTACCTGTCATTTTTCAAAATGGAGCATTTATTTATCAGTGGATGGAAGAAAAGATAATTTACAAAACGGAACTTGAGTCAGATATTGCAGAGAAAGTTATAAAATTAGCTAGAAAAGAAGACTTGTTTTACATTGTGTACATAGATTTTTTGGAAGAAAAGGATATGTATATAGACGTTAAATACAACGGTGAATTTTCAAAATATCTTGAACAGAATTTATGGAGGATCAATTTTGTAGAAGATGTCGTAAAACATGTTTCAAATAAAAGAAAGATAGCAGAAATTGCACTTGTTGGTGATGAAGACAAGATAAAAATGGTGATAAAAAGAGCGTTAAAAGGCAGCGAAAATTCAACAAGCGTTATAAAAAACAATACAATTAATTCTGAAACTTTTTACGAGATCTTTGGACCCAATTCTTCCAAAGAACTTTCTTTTGAACATCTTTTAAAATACTTCAAAGTCAAGCCTGAGGAAACCATGTATCTAGGTGATAGTTTCAATGATATTGGAATGCTTAAGATAGTTGGTTACCCTGTTGCAATGGATAATGCACACTCGGAAGTAAAGGCTTATGCAAAGTACATAACAAAGTCTAACAACGAAGCAGGTGTTGCATATGCTGTTAGAAAGTGGGCGTTGATTCGTTGAAGATTCTTGTTAGCGTTGCTGTTTTACTGATAGTCAACGTGGCATTTGCTGTAAGCGAACTATCTTACAAAATTCAATATATGATAGGAAATCGACAAGTTAAAGAACTCGATGGACTATTAAGAAAATTAGAGTATGAAAAATTGTCCCCCGACGAATTGGGGGATGTTGTTATTGCATATACAGAACTGTACAGTTGGGGAGGGATGGGGTATAATTACTCCGAAAAAGCGTATCAGTTAGCAGAGGAACTTATAAAAAAATATCCGAATTTTTGGAAGGGTTATTATTCGATGGCAGTTGTATTATCGCATCGTGTTCAAAAAAACAACTTACTTGCTTTAACACTTACATCAAGAATAGACTATAATCTGAACATGGCACTTAAATATGGAAAAGATCAATGGTTGCCACATTTTTTAGCAGCGATTAGATATATAGAAGTACCGTTATTTCCTGACTTAAATAAAGGAGAAGAACTTTTAAAAAGGGCCATCGAATTAGAACCTAATCATATATTTGCCTACGTTGTTTACGGAAGGTTATATGAGAAAAAGAAAAGTTTCTGTCAAGCTGCTGAAATGTACAAAAAAGCTCTTGAATTACCCATTAGACCTGAATGGAAGATCGTAGATGAAGATGCTAAGAAAGAGGCAAAGCAAAGACTTTCGGAGGTGGAGAAAGAGTGTACCAAAAAATAAAAGGAACAGAAGATTTGTACGGCGAGCAGATGAAATACTGGTACTGGATTGAGGAAAAATCAAGAAATCTTGCAAGAATGTATGGTTACGGAGAAATTAGAACTCCCATTTTTGAGGAAACGAAACTTTTCATTCGAAGTGTAGGGCAAGATACCGATATCGTTCAAAAAGAAATGTACACCTTTGAAGATAAAGGCGGAAGAAGTATAACACTTCGCCCGGAAGGGACAGCGCCTGTTGTAAGAGCGTTTCTTGAGAATGGAATGATTGCACAGGGGTTACCTCAAAAATACTTTTACATAGGTCCTATGTTTAGGTACGAAAGACCTCAATCTGGAAGACAAAGGCAATTTCATCAATTTGGTGCTGAAATTTTTGGTACCTCATCAGCAATAGCTGATGCGGAATTAATAATCTTTGTTGACCATCTCCTTAAAGAACTTGGACTTGTGGATTACGAAATATACATAAATTCACTTGGTGATATGCAAGACAGAGCAAATTACAAAGAGGCTTTAAGAAAATACTACTCAAAAAACTTAGATAACTTATGTGATGACTGTAAAGTAAGGTACGAAAGAAACATTCTCAGGTTACTTGATTGCAAAGTTGATGTTGAGTATGCAAAAGACGCGCCAAAAATAGTAGATTACCTTGGAGAAGATTCAAAAAAACACTATGAGGAACTAAAAACCATGCTTGACTTTTTGGGAGTAAATTATGTCGAACAGCCGAGATTAGTACGTGGACTTGACTATTATAATCGCACCGTATTTGAAGTGCACCACAATAAACTGGGAGCCATGAGTGCTATCGCTGGTGGTGGAAGGTACGATGGATTAATAAAAGAACTCGGAGGAAAAGAAGTACCTGCTCTCGGGTTTGCTGCTGGCATAGAGAGACTTATACTTGCACTCAAAGTGGAAAATGTACAAGTTAACGAGATAATAACAAACTTAGTGTATATAGCTCATTTGGGTGGAGATCAAGTTAAAGCTGAAGCACTAAGATTAGCAGAACTACTAAGAAGAGAAGGGATACCAACTGGACTAGAGCTTACCGAAAGAAATTTGGGTGCACAGTTGAAACACGCAGCAAGAATCGGAGCAAGATTTACACTAATAATTGGTGAAAACGAATTAGAAAGAGACGTTGTCGTTGTAAAGAATATGGAAAATGGTCAACAAGTTGAATTTGAAAAAAGTTTTGTAGTAAGTGGTATTAAAGACATGATTGCAGAAAGTTGATAAATAAAATTCCCCACACAAAAGTGTGGGGATTGGCTGGGAGGGGAGGATTCGAACCTCCACTGGCGGATCCAGAGTCCGCGGTCCTGCCATTAGACGACCTCCCAGTGCGATGTATATTTTATCATCTAACAAGAGAGATGTCAATAATCGGAGGTTAGGCTGATGGATATTAGAAATACCTACTTTGTAACTTCATTTTTTTGGAAAAATTACAACGCCGCTTCAAAGGCAAAAATTGATGTTGAAGAAATATTCAAAAAAATAGGACTAAAGGAGTTAAACCTTTTCAAGGACACGATAAATAAAAAGTTTAGAAGAATATCCTTCAAAAAATTAGTAGAGTTACTTTTGACTAATCAAAAACGGTATAAGAATTCCAACGTTATCTTCCAAAACGGTACAGGAATAGATATACTTATCGCGCCAATTCTGAAGAGGGCGTTTAAGGATGGAAAAAGGATAATATTCGTACACGACGTTGAAAGTTTAAGAAGGAAAAGGAAAATTGATTATCTGAGGGAAAAGGCGATATTTCCAAATTTCACACATGCTATTTGCTGGACGCAAGAAATTTCAGACTTCCTAAAAATGGAACTTGGATTTAGTGGTAAAACATATATATATGATATCTGTGATTATTTAACAAATGATATCTCACATTTAGAAAGCGATACAGATAGTATTTTTCCTGTAAATAGTAAGTTTATCATTGCATTTGCTGGCAATCTGAGTAAATGGAAATCAGGTTTCTTAAATTATGTGTTATCCGAACTGTCTCCGAAAAATTACGTTATCCATTTGTATGGAAAGGGTTTTGAAGGTCCGTTAAAGGACGAAATTATGGAATACAAAGGTGCATACCCTCCAGAAGAACTACCTCGGAAAATAAAAGCACACTTTGGACTTGTTTGGGATGGCGAGTCTGTTGAAAATATTTCTGGAACAACGGGAGAATATCTTAGATACAACTTTCCTCACAAAACTTCACTTTATATGGTGAGTGGCTTACCAATAATTGTATGGAAGCAAGCGGCTGTTTATAGAATTGTTAAAGAATATGACATAGGTTTTGGTGTCAACTCACTTAAGGAAATAGATGAAGTACTGTCGAAGTTATCGGAAAGCGAGTATGAAAAATGGAAGAAAAATACGGTAAATCTTGCTTACAAAATCTCCCAGGGAAAGAATTTAGAGAATATTATAAAACAAGTTATCGCTGATTAATCAATAAATTCTTTCTAAAGAAACTCAAAAGCTTATAGAAGTTTCTAAGTAAAAAAATTATAAATTTCTTTTCTTTGTTATATTCCTTACCGTATCCGAAATTTCTTATGGGTCTCAAAAACTTATTTCCGCCGGCGTTATGAACTACTGGAATTAAAGTTCCGTCTTCAAAATAAAATTTTCCGTCTTTTACAAAGTATTTTTTAGTTGATGTTGTTGGAATGAAATTGTAAATTGTGCTGATCTCGCAGAATTGTTCTTTCTTGATCAAATAATTCAAAAGTATTGTTTCAAGCCCCCATTTATCCGGATTTTTGATCATTTTTTCCATATTGTTGACTATTTCTACATAAAGATTGTAAGGAAATATAAGAAATCCGACATTTATAAGCATATTCTTATTTTTTTTCATAAAATCTTTAATTTCCGTAATATCGTAGTTTATATCAGCTTCGGAGATTAATATATCCATGTGTGGTGATATCTCTTCAAAACAACCTCGTATACTTGAGTTACAAAGTTCGAATAGGTGACTTATATCACTTTGAAAGATTATATCTCCAGAATCACAGATCAAAACTTGGTCGTATTTTTTGCCCAGTAAAAAGTCCCTTAATTCGATAAATCTATTATTATTTATTAATCCTTTTCTGTTAGATGCCTCGTATATTAAAAACCCTTCTTCTATGATCTTCTTCCGGATCTCTTCACTCAATCCATGGTCAATTATAAGTAAATCAATGTTTGATAATTCTACATTTTCTTTCAAAGATTTTAACCAGTGATTATACAAGAAATTTTCGTACTTTTTATTGCATGCAGTTGCTATTAAATAACTTTTCAAATTAGATCACTCCTCCGACTTTTTATCGTATTGCTTTTTAATAATTCTCATTATTATGTAAAAGAAAAAAGGTGATAGAAAAAACAGATTCTTGGCTAATTTTACTTGTCGGTAATATGGTGTTTCCTTGGTTAAAACCTTAAATTTACGTACTTGATCCCTAATTTTTTTGTTTTTTATAATCTTTGTCCATTCTTTATAAGGATAACCGTTGAATGCTAAATTTCCAATCACCCATGCGTAGGACGACGGAATTATTTGAGAATCAAAAATCTCCAAAAGATTGAGCTCGCAGTTATTCAGTGCCAAAAATTTCCTCAATCTTTTCATACTCGCTACATTATGAAAAACTTTCATTGATGCAACTTTAGTGCTTGAATCTTTTCTATAAACTGCCAACGAGGTTGCTTTTTCACAAAATACAACTTTTCTAGAAAAAAACAAATATTTTGCTATGAACTCATTATCTTCCCCGTATAAAGCTCCTGGAGTAAAAGATAATCTATGTTTTTCTATTACTTCTTTTTTGAATAGTGCCGAGTTAGTTGAAATATGTACAATACCTGTCAAAAAATCCTTTAAGGCAACCTTAGCATCAGCTTCTATCCAGGGCTTTAAGTACATATCATCATATTTCATTAATATTTTTCCACTTACGGTTACAACGTCTTGTTTACCAAATGAAAGATCAAATTCACCTTTTCCTTCTATTGCCAGAACCAGATTTTCAATGCTTTCTTCAGTCAACATATCGTCTCCGTCTAAGAATTTTATATAATCACCGCAAGTTACTTTCATTCCTTCGTTTCTTGCAACACTTACTCCTTTGTTCTCCTGATTGAGAATTTTATATTTTATTTTGCTACCAATTAAAGAATCTCTTGCTACTTCTAAAGTGCGATCTTGTGAACCGTCGTTAACTACTATGATTTCAAAATTTTTGTAGGTTTGGTTAAATAAGCTATTCAAAGTGTTGCTTATATATTTTTCCACGTTAAATGCTGGAATAATAATAGAAATCTTAGGCGATTTTTTCATCCATTACCTCCCGAATTTTTCAGATGCCTTGCTATCAAAAATCGTACATCGCCAATCAGAATCCTTTTTATGTTATTCGGTATATAATTAATAGAGATTATAAGAGCAAATACTGTCAAGGAAAAATGTACATACCAGAACTTGTATAGAAAATTGAAAATGTCGGTAAATCCAATAGCTTTTATTATTGGAAAGTACATGATTGCTACAAGTGCGGAAATTATTCCATGGTATGAGAAGACAAAAAGAGCATTCATTGCCAGTTTCTGTAGGAAATTTTTAACAAACGTATTTGTTATAGTACTGCCGACGAATAAAGCGATCGGTAATAAAGAAAACTCTCCAATAAAAGTTAAAAGAACATTGTGAAAATTGTGGGTGTACCACGATACTTCACCGTTAACTAAAACAATTACAATAAAGACAGCTAAAGAAATTAGTAGTGCGTACCATTTGATATTTACTCTCTTCTCTTTTGCCCATCTACCAATCTCTGTGAAAGGGATGCTTATCAGTGCAGTACCAATTCTAAACAGCAAAGGCTTTAAGCCTAGGAACCTTAGAGCTATTCCAAAGAGTATTACAGTTATCAATATTGTAGTATTTTTTCTTGAGAAGTGATAGAATACATCTGAAACGAACAAAGCTAACAGAAACCATAAGGGAGCTATTATAATAGCAATTTCGTCACCTTTGATCACTCTTGCTAAAAGAAGGTTTTTAAAGTATTCTTGTCTTTGGTAAATTAGAATTTCTTCCGGTGAAAAGAGTACAAAAAGGATAGTTCCCAGAATTCCAACAAAATAGTATGTTAAAATCAGTTGCAGTCTTGAAAATATTAAGTTCCTAAACGGTCTATCGTGCCATTGGTATCCTCTCACAAAAAACAAAACCGGTATTCCGTAACTGAAAAATGTAACAAGTAATTTTGGAGCAAAGGTATGAAGCATGATAACAATCAAAAGTATTAAACCTTCTACGACCAGAGGATTAAAATTTCTTTTCATACACTCTTCCCCCAAGAATTTAACAATATAAAGAACAAATTTGAATTTCTTGCTATCAAGGTTCTATAAGTCTGTTATGTTCCAGACTAACACTACCACCTACTACTTGCGCCTCCTCCACCGCTATCGCTGCCACCAAACGAGCCATTTGAATCGCTGTCGTCTTCTGTGAAAAGTTCATTACCGCACCACTGATGATGTTCTTGGCTGTAGTTGAATAAATATACATTTTCTTAAGCACTACACCTAGTTTTCTCTTGTCAAGCATTTTGAATGTACTCTGTCGAAAGCAATTATCATAGCCCAAATGAAAAAAACTAAAAACACCAAGATTATAATTGATCCTACAATTAGCTGAATTTTCTCAGGTAGCTCCAATCTTTTCTCTTGTTCAAACTCTTCATCTGAAACTGGTTTCAATTTCGTATTGTATTCTTTTTCTATTTCCTTGGCCAAAGCAATATAGCCATAGTATACACCTTTTGAATAATCTTTTTTCTTGAGGTAAGGTAGGATGCATTCATCTCTTATTCTACCAGTTTCTCCGTCGGTAATTGCTCCTTCAAGCCCATAGCCTACTTCTATTCTCATAACTCGATCTTTTATTGCAACAAGCAAAAGTACACCGTTATCTTTGCCTTTTTGACCTATTCCCCAGTTTCTAAACAATTCATTAGCGTATTCTTCTACACTTAACTGTTCTGTTGTGTTTATTATCACAACTGTGAGTTCTGACGTAGTTTTTTCTTCAAGTTCTTTACCTATGCTGATTATCTTTTCCACAACGTCTTTGTTTATTAACCCTACATAATCGTTTATATATTTCAGGGAAGTTGGTTGTGGAAAATTCACACCAATAATTAAAATCGAAAGGCTTATGAAAACTAATACAAATAATTTAATCTTTTCCCCATAAAATCGCCTCCGCGTCTGGGGTTAACGGTGTCTACCATTTTCCACTTGCACCACCACCGCCACTGCGTCCGCCACCAAATCTACCAAAACCACCTCCGGAAGATCCTTTAAAACCTCTGCTACTGCCAAATCCACCTGGACCAAATGGTCCACTTGGCCCCATAGGACCTCTGTACTGAACTCCAGCAGAAAGAATTAACAGTACTATTATTAAGGTTACAACAAAAATTATAAATTCTTCGATGGCTGGCCTTCTATTCTGCGTCGTTGCCGGTAATTGCGAGTTTATATCAAATGCCAAATCTATATTGTATTCTTTTGCTATTTCCTTTGCAAGAGCTAAATAGCCATAATAGACCCCCTTTGAATAGTCACCTTCTTTAAAATATGGAATTATATATTCATCTCTTATTCTTCCTGCCTTCCCATCCGGAATAGCCCCTTCAAGTCCATATCCAATCTCTATCCTCATTTGTCTGTCTTTAATGGCAACTAATAACAATACTCCATTATCTTTTCCCTTCTGTCCGATGCCCCATTTTCTGAACAATTCAACCGCATATTCTTCTATTGTCATATTTCCAACAGTATCTATTATCACTGTAGTTAGTTGTGCTCCAGACTTATCCTCTAATTCTTTTCCCAAGGAAATTATCTTCTCAGCAATTGCCTTATCTATTATTCCAACGTAGTCATTAATATATTTGTACGGCGTTGGACTTGGAAAATCAATTCCTAAGAATCTTACCCAAAACGATATAAATATTAAAAATAAAGCCGTTTTTCTCAAAATGCTCACTCCTTATAAGTGAAGTGTTTCATTATATCAAGCTTTATTTTTTCGTATTCTTCGAGGAATTTATCGACTTGTGTAAAAGGTTGTGCTGAAAATAAGTTGTTGAGTTCTAAAACGAAGGAACCAACAATTTTCTCCGATATTGAAAAATACTTTGCAGGCATCAGATTGTGCTTTTTTCTTAAAAGAGATACTATTTCAGATAAAAGAGGTCTAAATTCATCCATAACAGTTTTATCTATTATAAAGAAATTTATTCCGTCATCGTTTATTACTGTCTTGCAGATTTTATAAACACCGTCTTTGTATTTTTCAATCCTTTGGAATAATTCGCTATCAACTTTCGAAGCAAATGAGAATGATTCATAACCAAGTATTTTTTCACTATAAATCTCCTTTTTTAAAAATTCCTCAGGTCCTGATACTCCAATAAACTTCGTTTTAAAAGGTAGTTTAATTATACCACACTGTAAGTTACATTGCTCGTTTGTAATCATCTCAAAAGTCCTTTTAAAGTATTCAAAGCTCCTTAGCTCTTGTGTTTTATAAATAGCTGGTGATAAAGCCATTGGCTGGGATAAAGAGATACCAATTAACTTCTCGTTTGAGGTGGTTACTATAAAGTTCATAAAGAATGGGAATTTTCTCTGGTAAATATTTACCGTCGTATTCTTGTCATGTTCTTTTCGATAACAACTTACCACCGCCACGTGGCGGTGGTAAACATCGAGACTTTCTTTTTTGCTTTCAAGAAAATTTAATAGTTCTGTGCTGTCAAAATCAACAGATTCGATACTTTTAAGTTCTAAAGGACCTATGTACATGCTCAACCTCCACTAATCAAAAACAGCTAGTTACATGTAAATGATCTTGCGTTTGTCATAGTTAGTTATTGTCAAGCATGGGCATCTTAATTCCGTGTTTTTTTGCAGTCTGAATAGCTATTTCATATCCAGCATCTGCATGTCTAACTACTCCCATACCTACATCATTTGTTAGTACTCTTTCGAGCTTTTGTTTTGTAAGATCCGTTCCGTCCGCAACAATTACGACACCAGCGTGTATAGAATAACCTATACCAACTCCTCCACCGTGGTGTATAGATACCCAAGTGGCTCCGCTTGCAACATTCAGCATAGCATTCAAAAGTGGCCAATCAGCAATTGCGTCGCTTCCATCTTTCATTGCTTCAGTTTCGCGATACGGACTTGCAACCGATCCTGTGTCATGGTGATCTCTACCAATAACAATTGGTGCTTCGAGTTGTCCTTTTTTGACCATTTCATTCATAGCAAGTCCCATTTGCGCCCTTTGACCTTGTCCAAGCCAACAGATTCTTGCAGGCAATCCTTGCCACTTCACTTTTTCCCGAGCCATTTGTATCCATTTTCTCAAATGCTCGTCTTCACCGAACAACTCGAGAACTTTTTCGTCAGTTTTATAAATATCTTCTGGGTTACCTGATAACGCTACCCATCTGAATGGTCCTTTTCCTTCACAGAAAAGATCCCTTATATATTCTGGTACATATCCAGGTATATTGAATGCATCTTTTACCCCATGATCTTGAGCTAACCTTCTAATGTTGTTACCATATTCAAACACCTTCGCACCTTGTCTTTGCATTTCCAGTATAGCTTCTACATGTTTTACTACACTGGCATAAACCATTTCAAGATATTTTTGCGGGTTTTCTTTTCTTAACTTGACGGCTTCATCAAATGATATACCAGCAGGTATGTATCCATTTAATGGGTCGTGAGCAGCTGTTTGATCGGTGACAACATCCGGTATAATTCCCCTTCTTACAAGTTCTGGATGTACATCAGCCGCGTTTGCAAGCAGTCCAATGGATAGTGGCCTACCCTCTCTTACAGCCTCTTTTGCCATCTTTATAGCCTCTTCGAGATTATCTGTCCAAGTGTCGAGATATCCCGTCTTCAATCTTCTATCTATCATCCGTTTATCAACTTCAACAGCGATTACAACACCATCGTTCATGGTAACAGCGAGTGGTTGAGCTCCTCCCATCTCTCCAAGCCCAGCTGTTAGAATAAGCTTACCTCTTAGCGTACCTCCAAAATACTTTCTTGCAACCGCATAAAATGTTTCATAAGTACCCTGCAATATCCCCTGCGTACCTATGTATATCCAACTACCAGCGGTCATCTGTCCGTACATTATTAATCCGCGTGACTCAAGTTCATTAAAATATTCCCAAGTTGCCCATTTGGGAACGAGGTTTGAATTTGCAATCAAAACCCTTGGTGCCCATTCATGAGTTTTCCATACAGCTACCGGTTTTCCGCTTTGAACAAGTAATGTTTCATCATTTTCAAGATTTTTGAGTGTTTCAACTATCTTATGAAAGCTTTCCCAATTTCTTGCTGCCTTACCTTTTCCTCCATAAACTATTAAATTTGCGGGATCTCTTGCAACTTCTGGATCAAGATTGTTCATAAGCATACGCATTGCTGCTTCTGTTTGCCACGACTTACATGTTATCTGCGTACCACGTGGAGCCTTTATAACCTCTGTCATACACGCACCTCCTTAAGTCTAGTATACTTAATTTTAATTATAACATTCAGGCGTAGTGTTTACACTCTCAAAAAGTGTGGCTATTATACAGCAAAAAGAAGATTAAAAAACAACTAGTGAGGTCATCAATAAAAAAACAACCTCGAAATTGTTTATTCGAGGTTGTTGGCCATTTGTGAAAAATATTTTAACTTTGCTGTGTTGCGATAACTTTTCTTATAAGCTCATCGCAAAATTCACCCTTTAGTCCGGGGGTATTGGATAAATTAACAAGCATTCTCATAAATGCCTCAAAAGAATCTTTTGGAACAACTTTTGACAACTTTATGAGATTTTTAGAAATTAACTCTGCATTGTTCTTCATTTTTTCGAGTGTTTTATCATCAACCGTTGAAATAAAATCTATTAGTCTTATCAATAATCCGTTTGCTTGATGGATGTCTAACTGAGTAGGTATATCACCATTTATCAATATTTCATATGGACTTGGTATTTTGGATGAAATTGTTCTATCAACGAATACCTTTGCTGCTTCTGGACCAACTATCCCACTTGCGAGAACATAGGAATATTCTCGCTTTTCTTCTTCATTAAGTACAGATAGCACGCGACTTAACTTATACCAACTTCTTGGACTTGGTTTTACTGAGGCTTTTAAAGAAACGCTACTTTGTACAGATAAAAATTCAGGATATTTTTCTATGAATTCTATTACTTCAGCTGAAAGATTATTTTCATTTGCCCATTTTATCCACTCTCTTGGTTCTGGATGAATCTCGAGCACGAAAAATCTTGACAAGAACGCTGGATCTGTTATCAATTCTACTTGATCGTAATCTTCGTCTGGTGGGTTCATAGACGCCATTATCCATGTACCCTTAGGTAAAATATGATTATGTATTCTTTTATCGATAAGTAGCTGCATTATTGCATTTCTTATACTTCTATGAGCCCTGTTTATTTCATCAAGAAAGATTATAACATTCCCATCATCTGGCCACCAATCAGGTGCCAAAAATTTCGTTCTATTTTCATCCTTCGCTGGTAAACCGATTAAATCACCGGGCTCCATTTGTGATAGTACAAGGATAATGAGCCTTCTCCCAGTTTCCGTAGCTATCTGTCTTGCAACATCCGTTTTTCCAACACCAAAGTGTCCTATCAAAAGCGGTATCTCGCCAGCTTCCATTATTTTTTGCGACAAAAACTTAACTTCGCTTACTGTCAAAAAATTCACACCCCTTGTGGTAGTCTAAAGTTTCCGATTCAAAAATCGGACCAAGAGCAAAACTCGGATGCTTTGTTCAAATCGATTCTGTTGACTGTGTATTTTCTACCTCTGGTTCGAACAGATTCTTTGCTATGCTTTCAAACGAAGCACCACCTGCTTGTCTCACAAGTTCTTCTATCATACTTTCATCCTTAAACGTATCAGTCAGGCTGTACACAAATGTCCTCCCAGATTTACGTCTTTTTATAACTCCTGAAACCAAAAGTTGTTTAATCAAGTTAGTTGAATCTTTTGCACGCATACTGTCTATCTCAAGTTTTGTGGCTTGCTTTCGCACAGCTAAAAAAATAGCAACCTCAAGCTGAGCAGGCGAAAGACTCCCAAGGTTTCGTCTTTTCGCAACCTTGGAAACAAAGTTTGAAAATTTTGATTTAGTGTAAAATCTTAAGTATCCTTCGATTTCCTTTAACTCTATTCCATGCGAGGAAGAAGAATATTCATCCACGATTTGGGATATTATATTATCGATTTCATCTTCCTGAAAGTTTGTTAAATTTTTAATCGTTTGCTTGTCTATTCCTCTCGATGCGAATATCAAAGCTTCTATAAGTGCCTTCTTTTCTTCTAAAATCTCTTTATTCTGATTATCATTGTGCAGCGACATTTGTTTTCACCACTCTTCTTAAGACAAAATCATCATCTATTGTGTACTTCTCAAACCTTATTAATTCTAAAATAGCTAAGAATTTAACAATAATTTCGTACTTCGATTTGCTCTCCCTTAGAAGGTCATACAAACTTACTATTTCATATTTCTCTTCTATATGCTGCATTATCTTTTCAATGGAAAAAGCTTCTTTTTTAATTATATAAACCTTTCTTTTGACATCAACTTCCTGAAGAGCAGCTTTTACTATTCTAAGAAGCTTTCTTTCATCTATTTTTGGAAACACATAGGGAACTTTTACAGGATATTGATCGGCGTCGTTGTGCTTCAATACATGTTCTGTGAGTTCTTTCAGACGTGCGTACTCTTCTATTCTCCTAAGAAGCAGTTCTCTTTTGTACTCATATTCTTTCCTTTCCTTTTCGTTCAACGAAGGTAACAAACTTTTTGATTTTAACTCAAGTAAATAGGCGGCAGTTGCTATAAATTCTGATGTCACATTTATGTTAAATTCTTTCATTTGGTTTACATAATATAAAAACTCATCCGCCAGTTGGGAAATAGACAACTGACGGATATCGATTTGCCTTTTCTGAATTAGGTATAACAACAGATCCAATGGACCTTCAAACACCTCAAGCTTAAAACGTAATTCCATTATTTA
Source organism: Fervidobacterium sp. (assembly GCA_026419195.1). Lineage (NCBI taxonomy): Bacteria > Thermotogati > Thermotogota > Thermotogae > Thermotogales > Fervidobacteriaceae > Fervidobacterium > Fervidobacterium sp. The sequence continues at coordinate 28,745 of JANZZV010000005.1, read as the reverse complement.
GATTAGAAGAATCCCTCTTCTTCCACTATAGATTCGTAAGGAATCTCATACACTTCGAGAATTCCTGCAACGCTTTCAGCATCTTTGCTATCAACTTTTATCGAAACTAATCGATTACCATTATCTTTTAACGTTAATATAGATAATATGTTTATGCGATTGTTTGCAAGCACGTCAATAACTTTTTTCAATTCCCCCGGCTTATCTTCCAACGTGAGATTTATTCTTATTCCATGTTCATCCATTGCAGATATTTCAGTCATAGCCTCAAGTACCTCTTGGATTGTTAAGACCCCTATAACCTCACTGTTCGAATTGACTACAGGAAGCACAGTTTCTTTGTTTTCAATAAGCATCATAGCTGCTTCTTCTATGGTTGAATCTTCTACGATATAAAAGTCTGGGAATATTACATAACTTCCAACCTTTTCTTCCATTTCTACTTCCTTAACAACCGATTTATGAAGCAAACCATCGAATTTACCATCTTCGTCTACGACCAAACAATAATCGCAAGAATGTTTTCTCATTTCATGAAGAGCTTCAGAGATCGTTTGAGAATTTTTTACTTTTGGATAAAATGTATTGACCCATCTGACTGCTTTCATGTTATTTACCTCCTCCTAAGTCGTGAGATCTCGTAAAGCATTTCAGAAGTAATAATAATACATGTATCCGTTATCCGAACAGTAAATGGAAAATGCATTTTGTAAATTCTTTATACCAAAAATTTCCAAGGGATAATCACCTGTTTCATAAACTTCTACGTTTTTTCCATCCGTTGTTACCATGACTTTATTGTGTGGAGCACTAAGCACAACGATAAATTCTCCTACTTTTTTAACGGCGGTAGGCGTATATGGCACTTTGAAAGAGCTCTGAACAGTATCGTTTTTTACAATATAAATTGCTGAACTTGACATACACGCAATATAATAATTTGTCCCATCATAAAATGCACTTGATAAATAAGACGCCAACTTTAAGCTTTTTCCAGTTCTTAGATTGTAAACTTGTCCGCCCCTTGTATCAATCAATAGATCACCAACCAACATAGATGGTGTTGTTAATCCCAAATCTTTTGGTGTTTCGTTTATGAACTCAATATCGTAGTTATCGTTCCACAAATAGGTTGCGAAAACCTTTTTATTCCAAGAAAAAATGTAAGAAGGTGCACCAGAAAATTTGTAAGTTGAGACACGATTTAGCTCTTTATCAACGATGTGTAATTCTCCGCCCTCTAAAAGGACGTAAATTTTATCACCTTGCATCAGAGAACCTTGTATTCTTCTTTGAAAGCTTAACCTTTTCATCTGCAAAAATTCATCTGAAACCTTTGCGACGTATCGTCCAACTCTATCTACGACAAAGTAACAGTCGTCGTATTGATAAACGTTTATAACAAAATCACCAACATGATCATGGGAATAAACTACTGACTTTTCTACAAGATCGTATATCACCATTTTTTTGTTGAATGGATCTAAAAAAATCACATTGCCATTCGATTGAAAACTCCTGAAAGAATACTTAACACCTATGAAAACCTTCTCGATATTAAGTGCAAAAAAAACAGTACCAAGGATCAGAAATATAAAAACCAATACTTTTAGAAGTTTTTGCATAGTTCCACCAGCAACTCCTTTGCAATCTCTTCTTTCGTTCCTTCCAATTCCACTATAGCCTTATTCCTGAAAACTAAAAACACGTGGTTTCTGTCACTTCCCATAGCGCTCTTTGCATCGTTTGCAACGATAACGTCTGCGTTTTTTCGTGACAGCTTGTTGTAAGCATTTTCGACGATATTTTCCGTTTCCGCGGCAAAACCTACAACGATTTGGTCCTTCCTTCTTGAAAAGCCAACACTTTCGAGTATATCTGGAGTTTTTTCAAGTTCCAAAACAAGTTTGTCAGAACTTTTTTTAATCTTTTGTTCAGCTATTTGCTTTGGTTTATAGTCTGCAACAGCGGCACACATTATTAGTATATCACAATCGTCCTTTTTGTCCAAAACAGCTTTGTACATTTGCTCTGCAGACTTAACAGGCACTATTTCATCGACAAAAAACGGATAATCTAGACAAGTAGGTCCGGTTATTAGCACAACTTTTGCGCCAAGGCGTTTAGCAACGGTTGCGATGGCATATCCCATCTTCCCACTTGAATGATTCGATATGTACCTTACAGGATCAATAGCTTCAACAGTGGGTCCGGCTGTCACAAGAACACATTTGTTCTTCAACAATTTTTCTTCCTTCAAAATTTTAATGAACTCTATTATTTTTTCATTTTCCGGATAACGACCTTTGCCCACCTCGCCACATGCTAAATGTCCACTTTCGGGACTTAACACATACCATCCAAATTCCGAAAGCTTTTTAATATTCTCCTGAGTTATCTCATTTTCATACATTCTTGTGTTCATAGTAGGAACCAATATCTTTAGCTTTTTATCAAATGCTAAGGCAGTTGTTGTTAAAAGATTATCAGCTATTCCGTTAGATAATTTTGCAATCGTGTTAGCAGTCGCTGGGGCAACGATGAACACATCTGCCCACTTAGAGAGTTCCGTATGAATAATCCATCCTGATTCAATTTCATAGGTATCTGTGTAAACTTTGCAATTCCCAACAGAGGAAAAGACAATGGGATTAATCAATTTTGCTGCATTTTCAGTCATTATAATTTGCAAATTCCAACCTTGCTTTCTGATTTTGCTTGCCAAATCAACGGCCTTATATATTGCTATTCCAGATGATACCGCTAGGAGAACATTCATATTAATTCCCCCTATGAAAGCAGAAGTAGTAAGCCCCCATTGCACAAAGCTAAATTAATTATACCATGCTTTTAAACTTTTCAATAATCATACTCTACAAAACCTATTTTTACCGAATCAATGTTCACCAAAAACATATCTTCTCTTTCCTTTGCCCACTTTGGAGAAAGTTCAAGCGTTCTCAAATAAGTGTACCAATCATTCAATTGTCTTACCACAAACACAACATCAACTTTTGAAAGTGGTGATTTTTTCTCTACGTATACAGTTCTACTGACAACGATAAAATCTTCCAACATTCTTACTGGTAATGCCAATTTTTCAAAAAACTCTACAATTTCTTTGAGTGAACTAACAACTTTAACAGAGAATATAGCCCTGATATCGCCACTTTCTTCAAGGTATCTAGCAATATCTTCGATTGACTTTACTGAGCTGTAACTAAACCTGTTCATCACCAAGGGGATGGATGGTTGAGACAAGAGATACCTTGAGATACCAATATTTCTCAACATTTCGACGGAAAGCGGTCTTTTAAGGTTTATATCTACTCTTCTTTGAAGTGTTCTCAACATTATGGCAAGATAAGATGGTTTTACTGGACTTCCATCTTCTGTTGAAATAATGTATTCATCCCTTCCTTCGTACTTTTCAAGATATTTTCTCAACATCTGAGGGATTTCAAAAGGTAGCGGATAATTTTCAAGGAAGATCTTTCCATCCTTTATGTTAGTTCCCTTTAGCAGGACAATATCTCCGGACTTAAGACCAGAGAGCGCGGCAAGTCCTACCAATATGACGTACTTATCATTTCCTTTTTGTGCAATCTTTTCTGCCTCCCTAAAAACTTTCCAAAAATCGAGGTAAGTAACAATTTCCTGTTCAGTTTTTTTGTAAGGAACTTTCAATTCCTCGATTAAGTGAGCATATATACTTGGATAAAATCTTTGCAGTACAGCCCTTAGAGGTACAAAATATTGTCTCCACGCTGTCATTTTGTAGTTGTTCTTCACATATTCTATCCATTTTTCGACATTTTCTTGTGTAATTTCCCCGTTAGTAAATTTGAGAAACGATTTTAGAGTTTCGATGTAGTTTGCCATCGTCGCTGGTGATATCCTTTTTGAAACAAAATATTCTCTGAACCTTTCCAACTCTGGGAATTTTTGAACAACTTCCATAAATAAATTCCTCCTTTTCGTGATAATTTAAATGAATGAATTTAACATTCCAATTTAATAATATTATACACCCCAAGATTTTAAGTATAGAGACAAAACGGTTAAATTTATGTTAGTTATGCTAACAATTTGAAAATATGCATTAAGTTGTGGAAATCGCTTATATGGCTTAATTTTGAATTGTTTTTTCATTTTTCTTTGTTTTTCTATTGACTTCTTCTATATGAATATGTTAAAATACATAACAAATTTTTGCATATGTTAATTTTACAAATCATCAACATCTTTCTACAGGGAGGGAGAGTTGTATGAGAAAAGCCTTTTTGGGATTGTTTTTATTACTTAGCTTTAGTCTATTTGCGGCTATCAAGATAGGTGCACTCTTACCACTTACAGGAGGGGTTTCTGCGTTCGGTGATTTAGTGAAAAAAGGTATTGAACTGGCTTGGGAAGAGAAGAACACTGTTTTAGGAGAGAAGATAGAAGTTGTTTACATGGACACAAGAAGTGAAAAAACAGAAGCAGCAAACGGTATAGCAAGACTTATCGACAAAGAAGGCGTTATAGCTGTCGTGGGTGAAGTGATCAGTGGTAACTCTATGGCTGCTGGAGAAATAGCTGAGAAGAAAAAAGTGCCTATGGTAAGTCCGTCATCAACCAATCCACTTGTGACACAAGGAAAGAAGTTTGTTTCACGAGTATGTTTCATCGATCCATTGCAAGGTACAGCACTTGCTGAATTTGCATTTAAAACATTGAAAGTCAAAAAGGCAACAGTTTTCACAGACGTTGAACAAGATTATAGTGTGGGACTTTCAAATTATTTTATGGAAAGGTTCAAAAAGCTCGGTGGACAAGTATTACAAGTGCAATACAAATCGGGAGACCAAGAGTTCAGTGCTCAACTTTCTCAGGCTCTATCATTCGGTAGCGAAGCCATAGTCGTAACTGGTTATTATAACGAAATTGCACTTGTTGCCCAGCAGGCGAGGGCACTTGGATACAAAGGACACATTCTTGCGGGTGACGGTGCAGACGCACCAGAACTGATAAAGATTGGAGGACAGGCAGTTGAAGGAATATACTTTTCCGACCATTTCCATCCAGATGCACCAGTTACCAACAAATCGAAGAAATTTGTTGAAGCATTTACGAAAAAATATGGTGTAAAACCATCTACACTTTCAGCACTTGGCTACGATGCTTACATGCTTGTTGTCGAAGCAATTGAGCGCGCAGGAACTAAGAAACCTGAATTGATCGCAACTGCTATCAGAGCAATCAAAAACTTTGAGGGGGTAACTGGAATAATAACTATAGATCAAAATGGTAACGCAACAAAAGATGTTGTAATATTAACCGTTAAAAATCAACAGTTTTCCTTTGCAGCGAAAATTTCCGCAAATCAGTTGAAATAGAATATTAAAAAGTGAGTGGCGAAAGCCACTCACTTTTATACTCATCTAAAAAAACGTTGGGAGGTGGTACGTCGTGAAGAAGTTTACAGTATTTATTTTGCTTCTACTTACCCTCGGTATCTTCGCAGAGATTAAGATCGGTGTGCTTTTGCCACTCACTGGTGGTATTTCGGCTTTTGGAGAATGGACAAAAAAAGGTATTGAACTTGCCTTCGGTCAAAAAGGTACAGTTTTAGGTGAAAAAATTAAACTTGTTTACGCAGATACGAGAAGCGAGAAAACCGAAGCGGCAAATGCGATGGCAAGATTGATTGACAAAGAAAAAGTTGTTGCAGTAATTGGAGAAATTGCAAGTAGTAATTCAATAGCGGCAGCTGAAATCGCCGAAGCGAAAAAAGTTCCTCAAGTGGCAGTAACTTCAACAAATCCGCTTGTAACTCAGGGCAAGAAATTTGTCTCAAGAGTCTGTTTTATCGATCCACTTCAAGGTACAGCACTTGCTGAATTTGCAGCAAAAAATCTTAAAGCAAAGAAAGTAACAATATTCCTTGACATTGAACAAGATTACAGCGTGGGATTAACAAATTACTTCACGGAGAGGTTTGAGAAAAAGTACAATGGTAAAATACTGAAAGTGCAGTATAAATCAGGTGACCAAGAGTTCAGTGCCCAGATATCACAAGCATTATCGTTCGGTAGTGACGTAATAATGTTCACAGGATACTATAACGAAATTGCTCTTGCAGCTCAACAAGCAAGAGCCATGGGTTATAAAGGTTATTTTATCGCTGGTGATGGTGCTGATGCGCCTGAGTTAATAAAGATAGGTGGTCAAGCTGTTGAGGGATTGTATTTCACAACACATTACGTTCCTGAAGCAGCGAACACGAAATTAGCAAAAGATTTTGTTGAATCATTCAAAAAGAAATACAACACGTTACCTGCGATGAATGCTGCTCTTGGTTACGATGCGTATATGCTTATAATTAATGCAATTGAACGTGCGAATTCAAAGGATCCCGTTAAGATAAACGCTGCAATTAGAGCGACAAAAGGTTTTCAAGGAGTCAGTGGTACGATAGATATTGATGAAAATGGCAATGCTATTAAAGACGTAATAATCGTTCAGGTAAAGAACGCAAAATTTACCTATGTAACAAAGATAGAACCTAAGGACTTAAAATAGGATTTGAATTCCGGACTCTGTAGTTCCGGAGTCCGGAATTCCAAATGTTTTCAAGGAGGGATGGATATTGAGCCTTAATCCAGTGATTTTGATCCAGAATTTACTCAATGGTCTTATGGTGGGCGGTTTGTATGCGCTTATAGCTGTGGGATACACAATGGTTTATGGTATTTTGAGACTTATAAATTTTGCATTTGGTGATGTTATGGTTATGGGCATATACTTTGCTTTCTATGGTGCTACGCTAATAAGATTTAACTTCCCATTTGCGGTGATTTTTTCTTTATTAGCAACGGCTGTTTTGGGTTTACTCATTGATAAACTGGCATACAAACCTTTGAGAAACGCTCCAAGAATTTCTGCCCTGATTACGGCAATAGGCGTTTCGTTTTTCATCGAAAGCTTTGCAGTTGTGTTTTTTGGACCAAATTACAAAGCATTTTTGGAAGCTCTTGAAAATAAGACTATAGCTTTTGAATCGTTTATTGTCGGTGGTGTATACCTCCCAAAAATCATATTCATAATCCTTAGTATTACCGCAATAGCTTTGTTGGTTTTATTTTTGATAGTTTACAAAACAAAAATAGGTATGGCAATGCGTGCAATATCTGCCGATATACCGACAACATCTTTGATGGGTATAAACGTGGATAACGTCATTGGTTTTACCTTTGCAATTAGTTCAGCCTTAGCAGCCCTTGCAGGTGTTATGTGGGCACTTAGATATCCAAGCTTTTATCCATACACTGGTTTTGTTCCAGGTTTAAAGGCATTCATAGCCGCTGTTTTTGGAGGCATAGGCTCAATCGGTGGAGCTGTACTTGGTGGTATATTGCTTGGTGTAATCGAAATGATGATAATTACGCTTTTTCCAACGCTTATGCAATACAAAGATGCATTCGCATTTATAATACTCATCTTCATATTGCTTGTTAGGCCTGCAGGATTACTTGGAAAACGTGCCATAGAGAAAGTTTGAGGTGAAAGATGATGAGAAGCAACACAAAAAGAGACATAACCCTTACAACTCTATTTATAATACTTGTCATTATCTTCCTTTGGATAGCCTATATTAAATTCGATACCTACCAAAAACAAATTCTTTCGTTAATGGCGATATACGGTATCATGGCAGTTAGTTTGAATCTTGTTAATGGTATAACCGGAGTATTTTCACTTGGTCACGCTGGATTTATTCTACTTGGCGCCTATACTTCTGCACTTTTAACTATACCTCCTGATCAAAAAGCAACGATATTTATAATACAACCACCAAGTCCATTCATCGCAAATTTACATACAGACTTTTTCACTGCCACTATCATCGGTGGACTTGTTGCTGCACTGGGCGCATTCATAATTGGATTTCCCGTTTTAAGACTTTCCGGTGATTACCTTGCAATAGCTTCTCTTGGGTTTTCGGAAGTGTTGAGAATACTTGCATTAAATTTGCAGTCGATAACAAATGGTTCTCTTGGACTAAAAGGCTTACCAAATTACACAAATATTTGGTGGAGTTGGGGTTGGTTATTTGTAACTGTCCTGTTCATAGTTAGCCTCGTAAAGAGCTCTTACGGAAGAGCCTTACTTGCAATACGAGATAACGCCATTGCAGCTGAGGCTATGGGAATAAACGTATTCAAACACACACTTTTGTCATTTGTTATCAGTGCATTTTTCGCTGGTGTAAGTGGTGCATTGTACGCACATTGGTTAACAACAATAGATCCTCGAATCACGACATTTGGTCCAATATTAACCTATTATGTACTGATCATGGTCGTTCTGGGTGGATTGGGCAGCATAAGCGGCTCCATTATCGGTGCTATAACTTTTGCATTTCTTATGGAATGGCTTAGAATGTTTGAACAACCGTTCACATTGTTTGGTAAACAATTTCCGGCTATTCAAGGTATGAGAATGTTGGTATTATCTGTTTTGTTCGTTATCACTATGATCGTTTGGAAAAGAGGTATATTCGGTAGAGCGGAATTGACATGGGATGGTATTATTAAATTTCTAAAAAGGCTACCTCTGAGAGGTGGTAAAGAATGAACAACCAAGAAAGAAAAACGATTTTAAAAATGGAACATGTTACCATGCAGTTCGGAGGTCTTGTTGCTGTAGATGACTTCGATAACGTCGCATACGAAGGCGAAATACTTGGAATTATAGGTCCAAACGGGGCTGGTAAGACCACCGCTTTCAACGTTATCACAGGTATATATTACCCCACAAAAGGGAGAATCATATTCGATGATATAGATATAACTCCGTATAAACCACATCAAATAACTCATCTTGGTATAGCAAGAACATTCCAAAACATAAGACTATTTGGTAGCTTGTCGGTACTTGACAACGTACTTGTCGCACAACATCACTTATTATCAACTAAGGATGCAGATGATATACTTTTAAGACATGGTAAGGCAAAGAAAATACACGGAAGACTATGGTTTTGGAGAGCTGTACTCAAAATAAGCTATTTGAACAAGGAAAAAGAAATGAGATTCAAGGCTATGGAATTACTCAGAAAAGTTGGATTAGAACATTTGGCATACGAATTGGCATCGTCATTACCGTATGGTCAACAAAGAAAACTCGAAATAGCAAGGGCACTTGCCACAGAACCGAAACTACTTTTGCTAGACGAACCTGCGGCTGGTATGAATCCGAAAGAATCAGAGGAACTCATGGAATTTATCCGATACATAAGAGATGAGTTCAAACTAACGGTAATACTAATTGAGCACGACATGAAAGTTGTCATGGGAGTGTGTGAAAGAATAATAGTAATGGATTCTGGGAAAATAATCGCTGAAGGAACACCACAAGAAATAAGCCGAAATCCAAGAGTTATAGAAGCTTACCTTGGTAAGGAGTGGGAACATGCCGGTGCTTGAAGTTGAAGGGCTACATGTATTCTACGGCTCCATACACGCTATCAAAGGCATATCTTTCAAAGTAGACCAGGGAAAAGTAATAACACTTATAGGTGCAAATGGTGCGGGGAAAACAACCACACTTTCCACAATTGCAGGACTAGTAAAAGCAAAAAGAGGTAGAATCATATTTCAAGGTAAAGAAATCCAAAACCTTGCACCTCATAACATAAATAGACTTGGAATCTCACTCGTTCCAGAGGGAAGACGTATATTCCCGAATCTAACCGTAATGGAAAACTTGATGATGGGTGCTTACAATAGAAAAGATAAAGACGGAATTAAACAGGATCTTGAATGGGTTTTTTCACTTTTTCCAAGACTTGCGGAAAGAAAAAATCAACTTGGTGGTACACTCTCTGGTGGAGAGCAACAAATGCTTGCCATTTCTCGAGCGTTAATGAATAAACCAAAATTGCTTATGATGGATGAACCATCACTTGGACTTGCACCGATTCTTGTTGAAGAAGTCTTTGAAATAATCAAAAAACTCAATTCCGAAGGCATAACAATATTGTTAGTTGAACAAAACGCAGTTGGTGCGCTTAACATATCGCACTATGGTTACGTATTAGAGGTTGGTAACATAACATTAGAAGGTGAATCAAAAGAATTACTCAAAAACGAACAAGTTAAGAAAGCGTACCTCGGATTATAAACTAACGAAAAGGCTTCAGACAAGATCTGAAGCCTTTTTTAACATTTCCAGCTTTTCTTGATATTTTCCACTATAGACTCAGCAGTTTTAGTTGCTGCAATTCCACCTAAACCTGTCTCTCTTAAACTTTCTGGCAAAGCTTTCCCAACATTGTACATTGCCTCAACAACCTCATCGAACGGTATAACACTCTCTATACCAGCTAACGCCATTTCACTACAAACAATTGCTACATTAACTGCTGAACCGTTACGTTTGACACAAGGTACCTCAACAAACCCGCCAATAGGGTCGCATACGAGTCCCATCAAAGATTTAAAAGCCAAAGCAGCAGCATGTCCAACATATCTTGGATCTTCAGAAAAGTAATAAGTCAACATAGCTGACGCCATGGCTGTAGCAGTACCAATCTCAGCTTGACACCCGGCGGCTGCACCTGACAAAGTTGCCTTCTTGGCAACAATATTTCCAATTCCAGAACCAACAATAAAGGACCTCAGTAATTTATCTTCTGAAGCGTTTGTGAGCTTTTTCAAAGCGTAAAGAGCTCCAGGTACGACACCACACGAACCAGCTGTAGGACAAGCCACAATACGACCCATTGAGGCATTTGATTCACTCATTGATAAAGCTGCAACTGTTGCCACATGGTTAAATTCACCTATCATAAAAGGTCTGTAATTTGCAAACTTATAACCATTCTCACCCGTTAATCCTGTTAAAGTCGAAAACTTCTTTCCGAAATTCTTTTCAGCTTCCTCAAGCATAACTAACATTAATCTTTTCAAATTCATTCTAACAATTTCAGGATCTCTGCCTGTCTCTATCATTTCCTGTGCCAAAATTATCTCGCTAAACTCAAGCTTTGTACCTTCCCACACTTTTAGAAGTTCTGAAAATCTCACAAAAGCTCACCTTCTTCAAGTTTTACATTGTAAAGTTCAACAACACAACTAAGTTTCTCAAGGCACATTAAAATGGGATCTTCAATATTTTCATCAAGTTCAATTATACTCAACGCTATACCTTGCAACGCATTAACTCGTCGTAAATAAACATTAGCTATATTTGTCTTTATACAATCCAAAATATCCTTCAAAGCCCCTGGCTTATCTTTATTAACAATCACCAAAGTAGGATAGTCGCCCGTCAAAGAACATTCAACACCGTTGATCTTCGTTATACGAATCGCACCACCACCAATCGATGAACCTTCTACTTCGTTGTAAACACTTCCTTTCCAAGCCTTAATAAGCACCGTGTTCGGATGCACATCACCAAGATCTGCCATCTCAAAAGAATAGTCTATATTATGAGCGTTCGCAATATCGTAAGCATTCTTCACATTATTATCGTCAGGTTTTAATCCCAACACGCCTGCAAGTAACGCCCGATCAGTACCGTGTCCACGGTATGTAAACGCGAAAGAACCATGTAACACAAAAACCACACGTTCTGGTGTCCCCATAAGCTTGTAGACAAACCTTGCAATTTTCAACGCACCAAGAGTATGCGAGCTCGATGGACCTATCATGACTGGACCTGCAACTTCAAGCAATCCCATCAAATCACCCCATAAAATTAAGACACTTCTTGAAAATTATACCACAACAATGGTAAAATAAATTAAAAAGAAGGAGGATGAATATGCCAAACAACAACAATCCACAAAAAAGATTTTATATACTTGCCATAATACTTCTCATAGCAATTTTTGCTTACATGTACACTATCAAATCACAAAAAATAGAATTAATACAAAGCTCAACAAAAAATAATACAATCCAAATAACCATCTCAATGCCGAAATTGAAAAATTTGGATAATATCAGATTTCAAGAAGAACTCAACACAATCATTGAAAGCAGAATTAAACAATTCATCAAGCAAGTAAAAGAAATTGCCGATCAAAACAAAAAAGAAGGTATCCCCACTCAACCTTATGAAGCAAATATCAGTACAAACATCCATTACCAAGACGAAAATTTAGCTTGCTTTATAATCTATTATTATCAATATACAGGTGGAGCCCATGGAATAACAACATTTGAAACCTACAACATCGATTTAAAAAGCTCAAAATTACTGAATCTAAACAATATTATCGAAAAAGAGGCAGAGAAAATAATCAAACAGCAAATCGTAAACCAAATAAAATTAAACCAACAGAACTTTTTCCCCGAAGCAACAGATTATATACTAAAAGACAACCTATTCACTCGAAGCTTTATCATCGAACCAAAATACATAACCTTCATATACCCATATTATGAAATAGCTCCATACTCATCAGGAATGCCAATGTTTTTCATACCATGGCAAAACATATCACAATACATAAAACACAGCGAGATCAAGAAGATAGCGAAATAAAAAATCCCCCGACAATCGGGGGATTTTGCAAATTCTTATCCTCTTAGCAACTGGAGTACATTTTGTGGTAGACCATTTGCTTGTGCAAGCATAGCCATACCTGACTGCATCAAAATCTGTTGCTTTGTGAAGGCCATCATCTCTTTCGCCATATCCGCATCTCTTATACGGCTTTCTGCAGCTGTTAAATTTTCTGCTGCTACACCAAGGTTTGCTATTGTATGCTCAAGACGATTCTGTACCGCACCCAACCTTGACCTCACCATACCAACCTTCAAAATTGCGGCATCAACAATCATAATCGTACGTTCCGCTGCATTTTGTGTTGTTACATCCACCGATTCCTTTGTGAGTCCCAAGGCTTCAGAACGCATATCATCGATACCAAGCATCATATTAACTCCCTCATTGGAACCTATTTGGAATATCAACGAATTATCCTCCATTCTCTGTTCGTCAACTCTGAACACAGCTGTATCTATAACTTCTTCATTGGGTAAAGAGCCATACATATCTATTCTCCAAATATCTGGCATCCAGGACATCACTATACCGTTCTTAACCAAAAATCCGCGTCTCAACTCACCTACAGTTGAAATACTAATCCCCGTTGACGAACTCTTGACAAGCCTAAAATCAATAGGTGAACTTACATATCCTTTCAATTGACCAATTTCTAAGACATAAGACCCCTCTTCTCCTTTGGAGACTCGCGAAGTTACATACAAATCTGCCTGATTCAAACGGTTCATCTCACTTTGGAAATTTTCAAATTGGATATTCAACACCAAATCATCACCGAGATTTACAGTTTTCAAACCTATTGAATTTAGATCTGAAGCCTTTATTGTCCCAGTTGTAATCGTCATCCCACTGAAACTTTTAACAACATATCTGACTTGATTAGTACCAACAGACTGGAATCCCACAAAAACCTTCGCATTTGTACCTATAAGTAAGGAAGTAAATGTCAAACTTGAAGCATTTGTAAGAACATTATTCACCTTCGCAACAACATCACGATTCACCGTATCAAAATACGCAGTACCGTTAAACTGAATTAAAGCTATCCTCTCGCCACCAGCAGTTATACGGATACTAATATTCGAAATATTAAGCAAAGTATTAGCTGTGCGTACATCCTTAATTAATTTAAATGAGACAGTAGTACTAGTAGTTGGTTGGTCGTATCTATACGAACCCAAAACTGTTCCATTCCTGATAGCGGTGACAAGTAGAGAATTATTGCTAACGGATTTAAAAGCCAATGTAATTGCTACACCATGCACAAACACTTGGACAAACGAGGTATAATTGCCACCTCCAAGATTGATAACAGGGATTGAGTTAGTTCCTTCAATATTCGTTCTGATGGATTCTGTCAGAAAACCATTCGCAGATACGAACATCTTTGAATCCACAAGCTTTGCCGAATAAACTGTATTCAAACTAGAATTTGCACCATCTGCAAGATCGACACTCAAAGCACCCATAAAAACAAAATTATTACCCATTCTAAAATCATGCAGATAGACTTTACCATCACCACTTAGTGTATTTGAACCAATAGTCATAGTACCAGGTGCATCCCTAAACACGACAACTCTAACTTGGTTGTTTCCAACACTTTTGAATCCAACCCACAAATCTGTGCCAATGTTAGTTGAAAGTTTTCTGTAAACAAAATCGTAAGTGCTATTTCCTACGTCCAAATAAACGTTCTTAATACTACCATTTACAACCTGGGAAGTCCACGTAGCAACAGCTTTTGTATTGAGTTTTGATATGTTAATCTCTTCTGCTTTCAAGTCTATATTACCACCTGTAACAACCTTTACATCCGCTCTGAATCTGAAGCCCTCGAGCTTTCCATCAAGGAGCTTCTTAGTATTAAACTCCGTAGCACGAGCAATCCTATCAATCTCTTCCCTTAACTGGTTTAACTCTGCTTGTAACTGATCTCGATCGACGTTCGTATTTGTATCCGTTGCTGCCTGAACCGCCAACTCTCTCATACGTTGCAAAATAGCATGTACTTCATTCAACGCTCCTTCAGCTGTTTGAATAAGAGAAATACCATCCTGAGCATTCTTCATAGCCATTTCAAGCCCACGGATCTGCCCTCTCATCTTTTCGCTTATCGCAAGTCCCGCTGCATCATCACTTGCTCTGTTAATTCTCAAACCGGAAGAAAGCCTTTCAAGGGACTTCTTCATGTCTGAATCAGTAAGAGTTATCTGCCTCCATGCGTTAAGTGCAGATAAGTTATGATTAATCCGCATAACCTCACCTCCTAATGTATATAAAAAGATAACAGAAGCGTAATTCAATATTTCATTTAGTTTTTTCTACCTTTTCCACTAAGATTCCTACGAAATTATTTTGTATTTCTTTGTATATAATCTTAAACCTCAATTTATTCATTAAATTACTGATTTGTTTATAATCTCTCAATATGGTGAAACCTGGGTAATACCACACATCATCATCTCGGTTTTCAACATTTGGTAAAGCAGTAAATATTAAGGCGGATTTTGCGTTAGAGAGCAAATTACCTACGTCATAACTTCGCTCAAATCCCGACAGAATAACAAAATTCTGACTTTTTTCACTTATCTTAATACCTAACCTTGAAAACACACTAAGATCAAAATTCGCTTTATCAACATCGTAGATTAATCGAACATCATCAAATTCTAACTTTGAAACCATTGACTGCAGAAACTCACCACTAACAAGCATATTATTTTTTCCTAAAGCATCGAATTCGCGCTTCAAGAAAATACTTATGGCATCCTCTGTTGGTAGAGGAATTGAGTAATAAAAACCTTCTTTTGAAATTTTCCATGTTCTTACTGGCTGTATGATACCTCTACACGAAAACCTTTCCGAAAGATTCCCAACCCATACCTTTAAATCATCGGCTCTGTAATAACTTGGCAAGTGCGCGGGATACAACTCGGTATACCTGTAGTTTTTCTCCTTAATATCCGCTAAAACCTCATTTTCTTCTATTGCCTTTATGTGATAAACGTAAGCAGTCTCAAGATCTTTTTTCTCAAATGCCTTAGCAAGGTGATAATAATAATTCTTAAACAAATTTGGTCTGCTTACCTGCATCAACAAATCTATCTTCTTATCGTTATCACTACTATTTATCGCTGATACATACCTTGCAAAATCATGATTCGAAAGCAAATAAACATTCTCAAGTTCGCTTTTCGGATAACTGTTAAGTGAGATTATGAAATCATTGTTTGATACGTAATACTTCCACAAATCATCCGCCACACCTTCAATATCCAGATCCAAAAGACTTGTTTTTAAATCTTCGATGATAGGTTTAATAAACTTTGATATAAGCGGATTGTTCGTTGCAGCTTTTTTGTAGTAATTCAAAGCGTTTTTTACATTTTTCAGTCTCAGGTAAGTATCACCTATCAATGCTTCTATAAGGCCTTTAAATAAAGCATTTTCCGTCTTCTTAGTGAGATCATGTAACCACTTAATAATTTTTTCTGGTTCGTAGTAATCTTTCTTCAGATAATACAAGAAAATAAGCCCTGGAATACCATGCTCGTCAAGAAACTTATCTTCTGGCGTATCGCTTAAAAAATACGAGTAAATAAAGTCATTATCAGGTTTCGCAATCTTTTCTCTCAGCCAAAATTCTAATTTATTGGCCACTGGGAAACCTTTCAAAAGCAAAACCGCTCTTTCAGAAAGCTCAACTGTATTTTTAAGCAAATTCATAAGTAGCTCACCCATAGGGAAGATAATTCTGTTACTTAATGCTTCCTCCAGCACCTTTTCAAACACATAGTTATACTTTGCAAAAAATTCTTTTGTTTTTTTGGAAAAAACACTTATGATAGCGCCGAAAAAGGTAGCCTTAAGATTCAGGTCTTTTATCGCAAAAAACTCGTCGAGATACTTGTCAACATATTCCTTTTCATCCATCTCAAGAGCGGTGGTAACCATAATTCCAGCTAACTTATCTCTCTCTTTCAAACTATTAATTGTCCAAGTGAATTTCTCCTTTTCAGCCATAACAGCATCGAGAACTTTAAAATAATCTTTTGCGAACTCAAAAGCCTTTTCATAATTTCTATCGTTGAAATATTTTATTGCAAACCCACAGTATGGATCAGGATACTCTGGTGAGAGTCTTAAACATGCATCAAGCAACTTTTCGCCTTCTTTAATTTGATTGGAGATTAATTCCATACCGAATATATACATAAATTCAAGAGCAATTGTAGGTATGTTTTGAGTTTTTGTAAGCAAATTAGCAACTTCCCACCCCACCCTAACATGTGACCAAAAATGTGGACTAACAGTTTCAGTCTTGTACAACTGTACGAGGTAATAAATCTTCTCACCGATATTTTCAGCTTGCTTCAAATGTTCTCTTATCAAGTTCGCAGTTCTTGCGTATTTTTTTTGTTTCAATTTTCTTGTCCAGATGTATCCATAGTGTATCAACGAAAACGGGGCATAAGAAACTTTCGGTTTATAAATCGCTTGGTTGTGTACGATATTTTCAAACTTAACAGTACCGTTCCTAAATACACGTGCTGAAGAAGCAACTTCTTTCATTTCAAAATTCCAATCAAGATAGCTGATAGTTGGTAAATAGACCGTATTCACGTCACTTGGTAAACCTTCAAGATAATTTCTTAATCCTTCCTTCATTTCTGGAGTAGCTTCTTCATCGGCATCCACAATAAATACCCACTCACCAGTTGGAAACTGTAAAGAATAATTTCTCGCTGCTGAGAAATCGTTGTTCCATAGGTAAAAATATACCTTATCGGTGTATTTTTTTGCTATTTCCACGGTTCTATCTACTGAACCTGTGTCTACTATAACAATCTCGTCGACAAAGTCTTTTAGACTCTCCAAACACCTTGGCAAGTTATTCTCTTCGTCCTTGACTATCATCGCGACAGATAAAAAAGGTTTGTTGTTTTTCATTACTGCACCTCCGGTAACAATCAGAATGCAAAATCACCAAATTATAATTCAACATAATTTAAAACAACTCCTAAGTTAGGCAAATATAAAAAAACCAAGCAGCCTTGTATGGCTGCTTGGTTTTTTTGAAAGTGCTATTATCTTAACAATTGCAAAACATTTTGTGGTTGGGCATTGGCTTGTGCAAGCATTGACATACTTGATTGCAAGAGTATCTGCTGTCTTGTAAACGCCATCATTTCCTTTGCCATATCTGCGTCTCTTATACGGCTTTCGGCTGCTGTTAAGTTTTCTGCTGCCACACCGAGGTTTGCTATAGTATGCTCGAGCCTGTTCTGAACAGCACCGAGCGCCGCACGAGCACTGCTAACTTTATGTATAGCTGCATCGACAACCATGATTGCTCTTTCAGCGCTGTTTTGATCCGTCACCTTTAACGAAGACGTTGTGATACCAAGTGCACCAGCACTCATATCATCTATACCAACAAACATGTTATGACCTTCGTTTGAACCAATCTGGAAGATGAGTTGTGTGTCTTGTGTATATTTACCTTCTATCCTTGCAACAGCAGAATCAATTATTTCTTCATTTGGCAGCGCGTCTCCGAACTCTCCGATAGTATGCTCATTCGGTCTCCAGGTAAAGATTGTGCCATCTGTGACAGCAAATCCTTTTCTGAGAGCTCCTTGATTGGAGATGTTTACGCCAGTACCATCACTCTTAACTACCCTGAAGTCAAGTTGCGAACTAACACCACCTATGAACTGACCAACTTCAACTACATACGAACCTTCGTTAGCTTGATAATTTTTAGAAGTCAAGTAAATATCTGCTTGGTTAAGTCTTACGTTTTCGCTTTGGAACTCTTCGAATTGAATGTTCAACGTTAAATCATCACCAAGACTTACAGTTTTCAAACCTATCGCATTCAGATCTTGTGCTTTTATCGTACCACTTGTTATCGTCATTCCACTGTAACTTCTTACTACATACCTTACCTGATTTGCACCTACCGACTGGAATCCTACAGCGATTGCTGCTCCTCCACCTATGTTGAGTGTTGTAAAGGCCAAATTCGCATTGTTTGTTGTGACGTTGTTTCTGCTTGCAACAACCTGTGATCGACGAGTGTCGAAATATGCTGATCCACTGAATTGGAAACTGCGTAATTTTTCAGCACCTGTTGATAAACTGAGGGCAAGAGTACCTAAATTAAGCAACGTATTTCCTGAAGATATATCTCTTATAAAATTAAGGTTCAATGTTGTTACCGCAGTAGGTCTGGTATATGTTTGTGAACCAACTATTGTGTTATTTCTTCTAACTATCACTCTAATACTGTTTTGCGATGATCCAACACTGACAAGTGTCAATGTAACTGCTACACCATGAATCAAAATTCCTACATGAGCGGATGCTGCACCTCCTCCAAGGTTAAGAACTGGTACTGTTGGTGTGCCTGTCATGCTTGTTGTTATATTCTCTGCTAAGAAACCGTTTGTGGATACAAATTGCTTTGAGTTGATTAAGGTTACACTGTAAACTGTGTTAAGAGTAGCTGCAAAATCAATACTGAGTGCACCAAGGAAAGTAATTCTGTTGCTTTCAACTATATTGTTCAAATATACATGTCCATCTGCTGTTAGAGTTCTGGAACCAAGAAGTGTACCATTCGGGCTATCCTTATAAACAGTTACTCTCACAGTATTGTTGCCTACACTTTGAAATCCAATCCATAGATCGATTCCATTGGATGTTGTGAGCTTTCTGTAAACTATGTTGAAGCTCTGATCACCTACATCCAAGTAGAGAGTACCAAGTGAACCTGTAACATTAGCTGATGTCCATCCTGCTAATGATTTTACATTTTGATTGTTATAGCTTATTTCTTGTGCCTTGAGATCGATGTTACCTCCCGTAACAACCTTTACGTCTGCTCTAAATCTGAAACCTTCAAGCTTTCCATCGAGCAACTTTTTAGTGTTGAATTCCGTTGTTCTTGCAATTCTATCGATTTCTTCTCTTAACTGATTGAGTTCAGCTTGGATTTGATCCCTATCGACGTTTGTGTTGGTATCAGTTGCCGCTTGGACTGCAAGTTCTCTCATCCTTTGCAATATTGAATGTACTTCAGTTAACGCACCTTCAGCTGTTTGAATCAGTGAAATAGCATCTTGTGAGTTTTTGATTGCCATGTCAAGTCCGCGAATCTGTCCACGCATCTTTTCACTGATTGCAAGACCTGCTGCATCATCACCTGCTCTGTTGATTCTTAAACCAGAAGAAAGTCTCTCAAGAGTCTTACTCATATCCATGTTAACCATAGTGATGTTGCGCCAGCTGTTGAGCGCGTTGATGTTGTGGTTAATCCTCATAACTGTTCACCTCCATGTGAGAGTTTTTTCCTTAAATTTTTTAGCTTTTTCAAGGGCGCCCTTGGTAGCTTTGCTACCATTTTTATTATCGGAACTTGTATATCAAACTTTAGAAATTTATCTTCCAACAAAATGTGCAGATCATGTGATATAATAATTAAAATGTCTTTTCATAGTTTAACAAATTGCCTTTTTATCTAATTAAAAGGTAGGTGAGGCGGACATGAACATCTTTGACGAAATTTCGCAACTCTTGAACAACCAAGAATTTGAAAAAGCAATTAACCTTGCTCAAACGTTACCCTCTCAAACTGACCAGTTAAATGCTTTAGGTATTATCTTTTACTACACGGGCAATCTTGAGAAGTCTTACGAAAGTTTTCTGAAGGTGCTTGAATTGGATCCTTTCCATCCGGCAGCATCTTATAATTTCGCAAAGCTTGCCTACCAAAGAGGTGATTACAGATCAGCTTGGAGATTCTCCTTAAGGGCACAGCACAAGTTTGCCGGTGTTTACGAACTTGCCGCCGATGCAACAAAGGCCTTAGGAAATTTACATATGGCTACATATTATTACACTAAAGCTATCAAATACGGAGCAGCTGAAAATGTTCTCGAAAAATACAACAAACTTTTAAGCCAGCTAAGCAAAAAACAGAGTATGGTAATTTTTGCAAGTCCAAACGAACGATATTTTTCTTATCAGTTATCGAATGTGCTATCAGGTGTCTACAATGTAGAAGTCGTATTGCCAAAAAACGCTGATGAAGTTTTGAAATCTTTTAATCAAGCTGATATAATTTGGTTTGAAGGTGTAAACAACATATTAGCCGAGGTGTCGAAAAAGTTACCAAAAAATGAACGTAAAGTTATAGTAAGAATTTACGATCTTGTTGGAGGATCTGTGGTCAATGATATTAACTGGTATTTTATTGATAGAATAATTTTTTCAAGTAATGTTGTTAGAAAATTTTATGAAGAAAGATATGAGGAAGTGCTTTCTATTCCGAGAGTTACTATAGAAAAATGCGTTAACTTATCTGAGATAGTGTTTTCGAAAAGGTCAAATAAAAAGATCGCGCTTATATGTGATATGAGTTACCTCGGGCTGCTTAGTTTGCTTGAAATTGCTAAGAAACTTTCTGAAAAAGGTGAATTTGAGTTCTACCTAAAGGTGCCGGAAAACTCTCCCGTTGAAGTTATAAAAGCTATGAAAATTTGGCTGAAGAAATACAATCTTGACAACACGTTTTTCTTATCACCTGTTAGTGAAAGTTTCTATGATTTTTTAATCGACAAGGATGTCGCGATTTTTTATACCTTTTCGGAAGAAATTAGTTACTTTATCCTCTTGTCTATGGCAATGGGACTACCAACATTTGTATACGAAGCCAATGAGATTATAGGTCAGAACCTTCCGAAAGAATGTGTTTTTGGCTCGATTGAAGAAGTTGTTTCAAAAATAATTTTGAAAGACTTGAATCCGGTTATTTTGAGAGAATTCGTCGAAGAAAATTATCCACTTGAAAGAGAGATTGAAAGTATTATAAATTTAATTGAGCAAATAGATGAAGATGAGTTGTTCTCGGAGATGATTTTATATGTTTTAACAAAAACATGTTCATCACATTTATCGGATGAGGTGAGATATAGTGAGTAATCATTCACAACTCCTGACGAACTTTCAGAAGGTTTGCGAGCTTTCTTCAGACGAAGATATAAAGAGCTTTATTTGCAATAATATTGATCTTAACAATTACAGGCATGATATTCTTGATATATCTATTGATTTGAGAAAGGGTAGCTTTCAAAGAGCAAAAGAAAAGTTTGAAAAATTGCAGGAAAATGAATACTTTCTACCTTATGTGTTATTAAAAGGCATTGTACAGGATTTAAGTGGCGAACAAGAAAAGGCAAATGAATCTTTCGTGCGAACCATCTTTTTATCTAAAAAACTATCCTTAAGGGATGCAATTGTTACTGCGTTTTCGAAAAAATATCCGGAAGTTTTGAAAGCAAAAAGTTTTATTGAGGATTTGAAAACACACAAACTTAGAATCTTGCATGGAACAATAGAAATAGCCAACCAGATGTATACTTACGTTTCTGGATTAAAAAGTATGGGAATATTTGCAAGATCGTTGAACTATTTTCCAACTTATTTAGGATACAAGAGTGATTATAATATTGAAATCGGTAAGGTTGATAACGACATCATAAATCAATTTATAAATTCTTTTGATATCTTTCATTTTCATTTTGGTTCAAGCCTTCACCCTCAAAACGCTGATTTACCTTTTCTTAAGTCCATAGGTAAAACTTCTTTAATGCAGTATTGGGGTTCAGATGTCAGAACTTTGTCTAAGGCTTTGGAATTCAATCCTTACGCAAGGGTAAAAGAACGGGATGAGTTAGTTTTAAAAAGATTGGACTTTGTGTCAAAGTATATTGATCATTGCATTGTTGAATTTACACTTTCAGAATATGTAAAAGGTTATTTTAAACGCACACATTTTCTACCTCAGGCTATTAATCTGAGTATATATCCTTATAGTTTGAAAGAACCTGGGGAGAAAATAATCATTGCGCATGCACCTACAAGTCCAGAGATAAAAGGTACGGAAACAATAACTTCTGTTGTTGAAAAATTGAAAGAAAAGTACCCTATAGAATTCATTTTGATTAAAGGAATACCACATAGTGAAGCTAAAAAAATATATATGAAAGCCGATTTGGTAATTGATCAATTACATTCCGAAGGATATGGATTGCTTGCAATTGAGTGTATGGCATTAGGCAAGCCTGTGGTTGTTTCTGTACCAGATTATTTTGTTGAAAAGTATCCTCCAGACTTGCCTGTAATAAGAGCAAATCCAGATAATCTTTTAGAGGTTTTAGAAGATTTGATAAAAAGGAAAAACGAGTTTACCGAAATTGGTAAGAGAGCAAGACTCTACGTTGAAAGGTATCATGACATTGAAAAAATAAAGTATGATTTAGTGCATTTGTACTACAATATTATGAAGGAGGATGGAAAGTTTGATAGAGGGTAAGAAAATTTTCATAACCGGTGGTGCTGGATTCATAGGTACCAAAATTGCGGAAAGATTGTATGAAAAGAACGAGATCGTTTTGTATGATAATTTGTGGAGAAATTCTATGAAAGATTCGTTTATTACTGATTCTCCAAATGTGAAACTCGTACAAGGCGATGTGGTTAATTTTGGTTTTTTAAAATCTGTGATAGACGATTTCAAACCAAATGTAATTATTCACTTAGCTGCCATTGCAGGTGTAGATACGGTGATAAAATATCCAGTCAAAACGATGCAGATTAATATTGTTGGTACATATAACGTACTTGAAGCAGTAAAAGAACTTCAACTGCACAGATTTTTAAATTTCTCAACTTCAGAAGTCTTTGGTTCTTACGCTTACAAGGTAGGGGATGATGCACAAAGCAGTTTATCAACTGTTGGAGAAGCAAGATGGACTTATTCTGTTTCTAAACTCGCCAGCGAGCATTTGTGTTATGCGTATTATAAAGAATACAAAATACCTGTGGTCATAATTAGACCATTCAACGTATACGGTCCTGGTCAGGTTGGTGAAGGGGCAATTCATAAGTTCGTTTGTCGAGCGCTTAGAAATGAAACCTTAGAAATCCATGGTGATGGTGACCAGATTAGATCTTGGTGTTATATTGATGATTTCGTAGATGGAGTTCTCCTAAGTTTGGAAAAAGAGCAAGCGGTTGGACAAGCTTTTAACATAGGGAATCCAAGGGGTACAGTTACTGTGAGAATGCTTGCAAGATTAATAAAAGAAATCTCTGGCTCAAGATCAGATATTGTACATGTTCCAAAAACGTATGTTGATGTAGAGTTGCGAATACCAAGCATTGAAAAAGCTAAAAATTTGCTTGGTTTTGAACCGAAAATCGATCTTGAAGAAGGGCTCAAGAAAACAATAGATTGGTATAGGGAGAAGATGTTGGGATGATTAAACTAAGCGCTCCAGACGTTGGTGAAGAGGAACTTGCGGAAATTAAAAAAGTTTTAGAGAGTGGTTGGCTTATTCAAGGCGATAAAGTATATGAGTTTGAAAATATGGTCAAAAGATATCTGAATGTGAAGCATGTGCTAGCTGTAAGCAATGGCACAGCTGCATTACACCTTGCCCTTTTGGCACTTGGTATATCTCAAGGAGATGAAGTTATAGTTCCGGATTTCACCTTTCCAGCAACTGCGAATGTTGTAGAAATGATTGGCGCTAAGTGTCAATTTGTCGATGTGGATATCTCAACGTTTAACATTGATCCTGAAAAAATAACGAACAAAATAACAGAAAAAACAAAAGCTATTATTGTTGTTCATGAATTTGGATGCCCGGCTAGGATGGATAAAATCATGGATATTGCAGACAAGTACAATTTAAAAGTTATAGAAGACGCTGCTTGCGCGCTCGGTAGTGATTTTAACGGTAAAAAGGTTGGTACTATCGGTCATGTAGGATGTTTTAGTTTGCACCCAAGAAAAAATATAACTACAGGCGAAGGAGGACTTGTTGCAACAAACGATGAAAAGGTTGCTGAAAAAGTAAGTTTGTTGAGAAACCACGGTATTAAAATTAGGGATGGAAAAGTTACTTTCGAAATTGCCGGGTTGAATTATAGGCTAACAAATATTCAAGGAGCTATCGGTATCGTTCAAATGAAAAAACTTGAGTCGATAATACAAAAACGGAGACTGTTAGCTGAAATCTACACCAATTTTTTGAAGGAAATACCTTGGATAAAATTACCGTATGAACCACTTTATGGAACCCACATATGGCAAACGTATCATGTCTTACTTGACGAAAGAATTAATAGAAATTCTTTGATAGAATACCTGAGAGCAAATGGAATCGAATCAAACTACGGAGCATATGCTGTTCATCGAGAACCTTACTACAAAAGAAAGTACGACTTACAAGATTATAATTACCAAAATTCCATAGTATCAGCGGACAGAGGACTTGCGTTACCCATGCACAGTAAATTAGATTATGAAGATATAGCCTACATAGCAAGAACGCTAGAGAAGTACAAAGTTTAAATAACACTATGGTATTAAGTAATGGGAGGGAGAATGTTGATTTGCAATGAAAATATCTGCTTAAGACCACTGAGTTTGGAAGACACGAATTTCGTGCTTGAACTTAGAAACGATCTTGACGATTCATTAAGTTACTTCAGTGATTACCCTTTATACGACTTTGAACATATAGATTGGTTAAAGAAAAAAGAAAAGGACATCGACATGATAATAGAATATAAAGGACAACGAGTTGGCCGTGTGAGGATAACAAATATAGATTACAGAAATCAAAAATGTGAATTCGGAATCCACATACATAAAAATTTCAGAGGTATGGGTTTAGCTTATAAGGCTGGTTCGATTATAATTGATTATGTTTTTCGAAATCTCCCTATAAGGAAAATATACTTGTATACCATGGAAGAAAATGTTAAAGCAGTTAAATTATTCCAAAAGTTAGGTTTTGTAATTGAAGGCACACTTATTGAAGAAGTTTTTAAAGATGGAAAGTGGAGGAATGTCTTGAGAATGGCTATTTTCAGACAGGACTCGAAAAATTAAAAGTTGAATGGAGATACGGAAATGAACATAGAAAGCGTGATAAACGAGGAAATCATTAGAAAGAACTTTTCAAAAGCCAAACAATTAACTGAACACTTTTCTGATACTTTACAAAAATATAACGCTCTTGGAATTGTATATTTTTACAAAGGCAATCTTGATTCGGCAAAGAATATGTTCGAAGAGGTTTTAGAAATCAATCGGATTGGTTAGCAAACACATTCAGAATATTTTAACTGTCTTAACTGCCTTCCATCAAAGTGTCTATTCTAAAATTAAGATATACAAACCGTACAAAGCGAAGTTGACTTGAGCAAGTTTAGATTTAAAAACAGGGGAAATGGTTATGATATAGCAATTATTGCGAACATTAGTTACAAAAAATGTCCAGTTGCTTAGTTGCAAGTTTTTGAATACCTGAATAGGAAAGTTGACAAGAGATACAAACTCCACATATCAGGTTGAGTATTGGAGGCAGGAGAAGGAGTCAGATGGATTAATTATTTAGATTATTTTGCGAATAAAATAAACTTTTAGAAAGTATCAAGTTTTATGGTTTTGTAAAGAATGTAAACGATTTTCTCGGATATAGAAATTACGTCCTATCAACTAGTATTCATGAAGGTCATCCATACAATATTATAGAAGCAATAGCAAGAAGATAAAGTGTTTTCAAAAGGTCTAAATATAAAAATATAAGCTTTCCAGACCAACCTTATATGACTCGTGTAGAGTTTCTTGAGAGAATTTGCACAGGAAAGAATGAGGTTCATATTGGTTTTGCAGATCATTTGTAGAGAATAGAAAGTAAAGTTAAGAATGATCAATATTTACACAAGCAATTGATAAATGTTGCTAAAAGATGTTTTGGAAAGATACTAACTGTGATGCTATTGAGTTTGTTAAAACTAAGTACAATATTGATAATGTTTATTCTCTGGACGTTTTAGTTGATGACTTACCGGAAGCGTTTTCGGAGGTTAAATGGGATTATGTAGTTCTTCCAGAAACTATAGAAGACGTTGATAATCCTGTAATTTTTATCAATCAAGTTAAGGTAAAATTTCAAAATATATGTGATTATTATGATTCTCACAACAACAAGTGCATTCAGAATTTCTAATTTTGAATATGCCATGAGAGGTATGGAAGTGATAAATAGTGATCACAAGTGTTGATTTACACCGTATACTTTGATAAAAGTGGTAACTAAGGTGGGGTTGAAGGTAGTAGTATGTGCTTTGCAGGTAATTTTGTTCATGAACAAAACAAAGTGCTCACTACGAAAATCCAATTGCTAAGAGAAGGTATAATTTTGATAGCAAATTTCAAAGTGTGAATTTTTGAAGAAAGAGGTGAGGTGTTTGTTTGACGTAATAGTAGTTGGAGCAGGTTTATCTGGAGCAACTTCGGCACGTATCTTGGCAGAAGCGGGTTACAAGGTTTTAGTTATTGAAAAACATAAGCACATTGCCGGACATTGTCATGATTTCAAAGACGAAAATGGTATTACCATCCATACCTATGGCCCCCATATATTTCATACTAATAGCAAGCAAGTCTGGGATTTTGTCAATCGATTCACGAGGTTTCATTACTACCAGCACAAAGTATTAAGCTATGTTGAAGGGAAGCTTGTGCCTTTTCCTATCAACCGTGATACACTTGCTCAAGTTTTTGGTATTAATATCGCAACTTATGAAGTTGAAGAGTTTCTTGAAAAGGAAGTCAAAAAGTCGAAGTTCAACACTCCAGCTAAAAACTTCAGAGATGTTGTTGTATCACAAGTGGGGGAAAGGTTATATGAGTTATTTTTCAAGAATTACACAATCAAACAATGGGAGAAAGATCCAGAAGAGCTTGCGCCAGATGTAGCAAAGAGAATACCTATAAGAACAAACAGAGATGATAGGTATTTTTCGGATAAGTACCAAGGTATACCAAAACAAGGTTATACGAAGATGGTAGAAAAAATGCTCGAGCATAAAAACATATCCTTAATGCTGGGAGTGGATTATTTTGAAGTGCGAGACTTGTTCAAAGCAAAATTAACAGTGTACACAGGGGAATTAGACAGATTTTTCGATTATATGTACGGTGAATTGGAGTACAGATCACTAAGATTGGAACTCGAGCAAGTGGAGAAAGAATACTACCAGCCGGTAGCGGTGGTGAATTATCCAAATGAATATGATTGGACGAGAATAACGGAATACAAACACTTTTTAGGAGAAAAAAGTGAGAAAACGGTGGTGTGTTACGAATATCCATTATCGAAAGGTGAACCATATTACATAGTGATGACGAAAGAGAACATGGAAAGAAGAGAAAAGTATATAAAACAAGTGGAAGAACTTGAAAAAACAAGAGAGTATATATTTGTGGGAAGACTTGCTGAGTACAAATATTACAATATGGACCAAGTAATCGAGCGAGCAATTGAGAAAGTAAATTCGGTACTTAAATGACTACAAATACAGCTTGCATAAGAATTTAAAACCGACCGAAAGGTCGGTTTTTTTGTGATATAATATGCTTGAAAATACAAAAGAGGTGGTAAGATGAAAAATTTACCTATTGGAATAAGTGACTTTCGAAAAATGATAGAAGAAGGTTATATATACGTAGACAAAACAAAGTATGTGTACGAAATGATAAGAGATAGTGAATACATATTCCTATCTCGCCCAAGAAGATTTGGGAAGAGTTTACTTGTGAGTGTGCTTGAGTATTTGTTTAAAGGAGAAAAAGGATTATTTATAGACACATGGATATATGACAAATGGGATTGGGAAAGCTTTCCTGTGGTTAGGTTGGATATGAACAGACTGAACACAGAAGATACTGATTTATTCAAACAATCGCTTGATGATGAAATTTGTTTCCTTGCACAGCAATATAATATCAACTTGAAAAGAAATACATATGATGGAAGATTTTCAGAGTTAATCGAAGATTTGTATTACAAATACAATAAACAAGTGGTATTATTGATAGACGAATACGAAAAGCCAATACTTGATCACATATCAGACAAAGATAAAGCCAAACAAATGAGAGATATCCTCAGACAAGTGTACACAAAAATCAAAAGTCTTGACAAATACCTTCGCTTTGTTTTTCTCACAGGTATAACCAAATACACAAAAGCTGGTGTTTTCTCTACTCTCAACAACCTTGCCGATATCTCTCTTCACGAAGACTTCAG